>JAURGS010000460.1 GCA_030833685.1 Rhodoferax sp.
TATCATTGTCGTAATGGTCCTGTCTATTGCTGTTTGTGGTCCTTAGTCGGTTGAGTTTATGTTATTGTCCTTGCTGTTAGTGTTGCTTACTGTTTTTGTTGCTTCTGCTTGTGATGGTCTTGTTTGGTGTCGTTGCTGCAGCCGTCATTACTTTGCTATTGGTGATGCTCTTGTTGTTTGTCATGCCTGCGCGCGTCTCTGAATCGTATTGTTTGTCATTGTTGTTGTTACTGTTGTTGCTGTAGTTATTACTGTTGTGGTTGTTGCTGTTGTTAGTTGTTACTGTTTTTGTTGCTGTCGTTGATGGCTGTTGTTGCTGTCGTTATTGTTGCTGTTGTTGATGTTGTTGTCGTTGTTGTTGATGTTGTTGTTGTTGCTGTTGCTGTTGATGCTGCTGCTGCCGCTCCTGCTGCTGCTGATGATGACGTTGCCTTGTGTTGTGTTTGCTGTTGTTGCTGCTGTTGCTACTGCGTGTTGTTTTTGCTGTTGTTGCTGCTGTTGCTGCTGCTGCTACTGCTGCTG
>JAURGS010000461.1 GCA_030833685.1 Rhodoferax sp.
CGCCAGCTAGGCTGCGGCGTTGAGCCCAAGCCCGGTACTCACAGCGTTTGCATTACGGGCTTGGGACAAAGCTCTTTAGATATCACTTCCTCAGGCTTGAAAAAACCATCTGCACCCATTGAATTTTTCATGGGCAATGCGGGAACAGCCATGCGCCCCTTAACGGCGGCATTGGCTGTCATGGGCGGCGACTTCACACTCAAGGGTGTGCCGCGCATGCACGAGCGCCCCATAGGCGACTTGGTCGATGCACTGCGCTTGTTGGGCTGCCACATTGATTATTTGGGCAATGAAGGCTATCCGCCATTGCGCGTCTTAAAGCCTCAACTGCAACTCGACAAGCCCATTCAAGTTCGCGGCGATGTGTCCAGCCAATTTCTGACTGCACTCCTAATGTCATTGCCCTTGGCCGCGCAAAAAGACATCGTGATTGAAGTGGTCGGCGAACTCATCTCCAAGCCCTACATTGAAATTACTTTGAACTTGTTAGCGCGCTACGGCATCAAGGTCCAGCGCGATG
>JAURGS010000462.1 GCA_030833685.1 Rhodoferax sp.
CCCGTCCACTTCGATACAGACGCCGCTGATGAAGGCGGCTTCGTCACTGGCCAGGTAGAGCGCTGCGCTGGCCACGTCTTCCGGCGTGGAAAAGCGCCCCAGGGGAATGGTGGCGCGAAACTTGGCTAGTCGCTCCTCGGTCAGTTCGCCGCCGGCAAAGGAGGTCCCCAGCCCGGTGTAGGGGTTGATCACCGGATTGATGCAGTTGACGCGGATATTGTCCGGGCCGAATTCAGCCGCCAGCGACTTGCTGGTGATGATGACCGCCCCCTTGGAGCCGTTGTACCAGGTCAGCCCGGGACGTGGGCGCACGCCGGCCGTCGAGGCAATATTGATGAAGCTGCCGCCGCCATTCCTGCGAAAGTGCGGCACGGCATGGATGGTCGCAAGGTAGATGCTTTTGACGTTGACCGCGTAGCATTTGTCGAATTCATCCTCGCTCACATCCAGGGCCGGCTGGTTACGGTGAGTCCAGCCAGCATTGTTGACCATCACATCCAGCCGGCCCAAGCTGGCCAC
>JAURGS010000463.1 GCA_030833685.1 Rhodoferax sp.
CTAGATAATCATTAGATAATCATTGATTATGACCATATATAATCAATGATACATAATCATTATGTAGTATGTTTGGAAAGTGATATTAAGACATTATCTGGTGATTATGTCGCTTTGTGGACAATGTGGATAATGTGGACAATGATTTATTATTCGCTGATTATGTTTGTTAAATTATTCGTGTTTGTTATTTTTTAACAAACATTGATTGTCGTAATAACAAACAAACTAGCGGTCTGGAGTGTTTGTGGACAATGTGGACAATTAGTTTTTAGACTGTCCACAATGTCCACAAAGAGAGAGAATTTTTCCAGAGAGAGAAAAGGCAGGGTGCAAAGTGTGGACAATGTGGACAATGTGGACAAGCACTTTTCAGTCGCTGACTTATAACATTGTTAGCACTCACTAACATAGAATTACAAATTTGCTATATATCTGTTATTCATTGTCCACATTATCCACAATCAGTCTGGACATGGCTTTGACTGCCAATGTCCATTGTCCACAAAATTGTCCACA
>JAURGS010000464.1 GCA_030833685.1 Rhodoferax sp.
TCGCAGAGCGTGTCTTGAAGCCACGTATCAGCCAGTTGGCCTCTACCGTGGACGCTGACGTTGCCAACGCATACAAGCTGATCGGCAACAGCGTCGGTACCCCCGGCGTCGCCCCTGCCACTGCTTTGGTGCTGTTGCAAGCCCAGCAGAAGCTCAACGAGAACGCCGCCACCATGTCGCCTCGCTACGCTACCGTGAACCCTGCCGCCAACGCTGCATTGGTCAACGGTCTGTCTGGTTTCTTCAACCCCACCGATGTCATCTCTCGCCAGTTCAAGAACGGCATGATGGGTGAGCACGTGTTGGGCTACGAAGAAGTCAACATGAGCCAGTCGATCAAGTCGTTCACGACCGGTTCGCGCACCGCCACTGGTGGTACGTTGTCTGCCGCTGTGAGCACTCAGGGTGCTACCACAATCGCCATCACTGGTGCCGGTGCTGACGCTACTGTGAAAGCTGGTGACGTGTTCACCGTTGCTGCCACCTACGCTGTCAACCCCCAGACCCGTGAATCCA
>JAURGS010000465.1 GCA_030833685.1 Rhodoferax sp.
GGCGCGGTCAAGGGCGCTCGACGCCTTGTTGAGCGCTGTAGCGGCATCACCCTGGGTCTGGCCCGTGATGATCTCGAGCGCCTTCGCGACGAGGCTCTTGGCGGCGGTTCGCTGTGGCTGCTGCACCGCGTTGCGGCGGGCAGAGGCGCGAACCTCTTTCAGCGACTGCGGTGTTCGTGCACCCTTGTACTTGCGCGGGGTCTTTCCCATTAGTCACTCCATCAGCTTCTGGGGCTCGGTTGAGCCGTCGGGCGATCGTAGCAGAGGCCCCGCCACGCTCCGCTCCCAGAGCCCTTCGGCGGGGCTGGCGAGAGCGTGCGATCCTTAGGACATGAGCACCATCCCGCAGTCTCGGCTGCGCAACTTCAGCATCATCGCGCACATCGACCATGGGAAGTCGACCCTGGCCGATCGCCTCCTCGAGGCAACCCACACGGTGGAAGCCCGGCTGATGACCTCGCAAATGCTCGACTCCATGGATCTGGAGCGCGAGAAGGGGATCACCATCAAGGCG
>JAURGS010000466.1 GCA_030833685.1 Rhodoferax sp.
TGACCGGCATTGAAATTCATCCCGGTGCGCGGCTTGGGCGGCGCGTTTTTATCGACCATGGGCTCGGCGTTGTCATTGGTGAGACCGCCGAGGTCGGCGATGACTGCACCATCTATCAGGGGGTCACGCTTGGTGGCACGGCTTTAGAGCGCGGGTCTAAACGTCACCCCACGCTTGAGGCAGGTGTTGTTATTGGGGCTGGTGCAAAAGTGCTTGGCCCCTTCACGGTGGGCGAGGGTGCCAAGGTGGGCTCCAATGCTGTGGTTGTGAAGGCTGTCCCAAAGGGCGCTACGGTTGTAGGTATTCCCGCGCGGCTCGCAAGCGACGAGTTCGCGAAAGGCAGCGCCCCGGGGGACCACGAGAGCTTTGCAGCCTACGGGCTTAGCTCAGGGGTTCAAGACCCTCTGGATATTCTGATGCATCAGATGATGGAGGAGCTGAAGTCGCAACGGGCCGTTATTGAAGAGCTTCAAGACCAGCTTACGAAGTCGAAGCAGGCCAAGCCCTCCGAGG
>JAURGS010000467.1 GCA_030833685.1 Rhodoferax sp.
AAACTTGTACAGAAGCAAGCAAGACGCAAGTGGACCAACGAGCAAAGCGCGAAAGAAGCGCTCCTCTCGCTTGGTCTGAAAGAATCTGTCGTCGTCGAGACTTCGATCATGTCCCCGGCGCAGGCCGAGAAGGCGCTCAAAAAGCGCTTTAGCGAACTGCCAGAAGGCTTGGTCAAGTCCGAGTCGTCAGGTACCACGATGGCACCGGAGAGCGATCCCCGGCCAGCCGTCCTTCAACTGGGCGACCTTCGGGAAACCCTTTCTAAACTCCAGTGAAAGTAAAGTATGCAACTCGCAACATTCTCTAAAGCAAACCTCCCCGCAGTCTCTACACTGTCTAACTCCCTGCGCAGCATCGCTGCCGATGTCGGTCCTGCTGGTGGCGTTGCCATCATTAAGATGGACAAGGGTGGTCACTGGGTCTTTGGTGCAGACCAGACCGAGATCGACGCTGACAGCACATGGGCCATCAACCCCTTCTCTTTTGTCCACGGCTTCATCGCCTGGGGCGA
>JAURGS010000468.1 GCA_030833685.1 Rhodoferax sp.
GATTCTTTCCGCCAGGGCGACGAGGCCGGTGCGTGCGAGTGCAAAATCAACCGCGCGCGCATCGGCTTCAGGATTCGCGGGATGCGGATACCGCCCCTGACCCACAAGTTCCCGCACAGTCAGCGGCCAAGCGAGAGAGGGCTCTTGAGGCAGATAACCGAGTCGGCGTGCACGCGCCTGAGGTGCGAGCCTCCGTGGGTCCTGATCCTCCAGCACCAGGCGACCTGAGGCGAGCGGCAAAAGACAGGCAAGCGCCATGAGCAAGCTGCTCTTGCCCGCACCATTGGGGCCGATGATGCCGAGAACTTCGCCTGCCTCGAGTTGCAGGCTCAAACCATCGAGTACCACCTTGCCGTCCCTGAGGCAGTGCAGCGCTTCTGCCTGCAGAATCATCTGGTCGCTCCCTCGCGCAGCCTGAGTGCGACCAGCAGGAATGCGGGCGCACCCAGAAGCGCACTGATGACCCCGAGCTTGAGTTCAACCGGCAGAAGGGGACTGCGACTGAGGAGGTC
>JAURGS010000469.1 GCA_030833685.1 Rhodoferax sp.
TGGTAAGGGTTGCCATTGCTGCCGTGTCCTGCGTGGCCTGTGCGCCTTTGTATGCGGTTTTGAACACCGCTTGCAGGTCTTCCATCGTCGGAGCCGCGGCAAGAGCCAGGAGGTGCTTGGTGTAGTCATCTTTTGGCTTGGCTGCGCTCGCGGCGTTGCCATCGTCGTCCTCTGGCGCTACTCCGACTGCGGCTGATAGTGAGTACCGACGCGCATACGTCAACGCTGATCCGTACCCCTGAGCGTCTGCCTTGCTGACCGGCAATGCCAAAGGTGTGATGTCTTCAAGTCACGAGTTGTGCGCTGGCAATTGTCTCGTGTTCGGTCGCGTGCAACGCGACGTCGAGTCTGCCGACGTCGTAGTTGTTGTTGGCACCGAACTTTCAGACACAGACCTCTACAACGGTGGCCGAGCGTTAAATTTCACTGGCAAAGTCGTAAGAATTGATATTGATCCGGCACAAATCATTCGACGCACATCGCCGACTGTTTCACTCGTCGGTGACGCG
>JAURGS010000046.1 GCA_030833685.1 Rhodoferax sp.
GATCTGTGGGCGTGTGCGGCTGAGCTGACCCGCCTGGCACAGGCTGCGCGATCGGGCAAGGCCCAGCGGGAGACCCTGTCAGGCTCGACCATCACTCTGACCAGTTTGGGGGCCTTGGGGGGGCTTGTCAGTACGCCAGTGATCAATCGACCTGAGGTGGCCATTGTCGGCGTGAACCGCATGGTTGAGCGACCAGTTGCTAAAGGTGGTGCGGTGGTGTTGCGCCAGATGATGAATCTGTCGTCGTCCTTTGACCACCGGGTGGTCGATGGCATGCATGCCGCTTCATTCATTCAACAGGTGCGTGGCTACCTGGAATGTCCGGCCACAATGTTTGTGGATTAGGTGATGGACGCGCACAAGACAACGCTTTTGATTGTTGGCGGTGGCCCCGGTGGCTACGTGGCTGCGATACGCGCCGCGCAATTGGGCATTACCACCACCTTGGTTGAGGGCGCAGGCGTTGGCGGCACTTGCCTGAATGTGGGCTGCATCCCGTCCAAAGCGATGATTCATGCTGCCGATGCGTTCCATCAGGCCCGTCATTTCATGGGCGACGGCACCCTAGGCATTCAGGTTCAGGATGCGCAAATTGACCTGGCGCAGACCGTGCGCTGGAAGGACGGCGTTGTCGCACGCTTGACCGGGGGTGTTGGCGCGCTGCTGAAGAAACACGGTGTGCGCCTGCTCAAGGGACGCGCGCACATTGTGGATGGCAAGACGGTGGATGTGAGCGGACTTCGGGCGCAGGCGCAATCCGTGCGCATTCAGTGTGAGCACTTGTTGCTGGCCACCGGTTCGCAAGAGCTGGACTTGCCCGGTCTGCCCCTGGGCGGTAAGGTGATAGGTAGCGCACAGGCCCTGTCTCCTGAGCGTGTCCCAGTAAGCCTGGTTGTGGTGGGTGGGGGCTATATTGGCCTGGAGCTGGGCACGGTGTACCGCAAGCTTGGTACCGATGTCACGGTGGTTGAGGCAAAGGGACGCGTCCTTCCCATGTATGACGAGGCGCTGACCAATCCGGTGGCACTCAGCTTGCGTCGACTCGGCGTGAAGCTGATGTTGGACACCCAGGTTCGGGGTCTTGATGACCAGGGTCGATTGCGCCTGCAGGATGCGGCTGGACGCGAAAGCGTGCTCACTGCTGATCAGGTGCTGGTGGCTGTTGGACGTGTACCAAACACCCATGGCTGGGGGCTGGAAAAGCTCATGCTGAACATGGATGGCGCAGCTGTCAAGATCGATGAATGCTGCCGCACGTCCATGCGCAATGTCTGGGCTATTGGCGACCTGACCGGCGAGCCTATGCTGGCCCATCGCGCCATGGCGCAAGGGCAGATGGTTGCTGAAATCATCGCTGGCCATTGCCGCCACTTTGCGCCAGCCTGCATTGCCGCAGTTTGTTTCACGGATCCCGAGGTGGTGGTTGCCGGCCTGAGGCCAGACACAGCGCAGTCGCAGGCGCTGGATGTCGTTCACGCCGAGTTCCCTTTGACAGCAAACGGCCGGGCTTTGACGTTGGCATCGACCGATGGGTTTGTGCGGGTGGTGGCTCGACGGGATAACCACCTAATATTGGGCTGGCAGGCCGTTGGCGTCGGTACTTCCGAGCTTGCGGCTGCTTTTGCCCAGTCGCTCGAGATGGGCGCCTGTCTGGAGGACGTGGCCCACACCATTCATGTGCATCCGACGCTGGGCGAAGCGGTGCAGGAGGCAGCCCTTCGTGCACTTGGTCAGGGCTTGCACATCTGAACGAAACCGGGTCCCTGCGTGTGCCCGGTCGGGTGATACGCGGGGCCAGGGTGACCAAGGACGGCACAATAGGCTTGGAACTTTCTTTCATTTGCAGGACACGCCATGAAACGCAGCACCGATCGATTTTTGACCACCCACACTGGCAGTTTGCCGCGGCCCGACGACCTGATCCAGATGATGTTTGCCAAGGAAAGCGGCGTTCCTGTGGAACCCCAAGCCCTTCAGGCACGTATCCGCCAGGCGGTGGCCGAGGTGGTGGCCAAGCAGGCCAAGGCGGGCGTCGACCTGGTCAATGATGGTGAGATGAGCAAGCCCAGCTACGCCACTTACATCAAGGACCGGCTTGGTGGTTTTGGCGGAACCGGAAACAGTTTTGTCTACCAGGACCTGGCCGACTTTCCCGTGCTGGAGCGCAAGGTGTTTGGCGACCCGGGTCGCTCTCGGCGCAAGACCCCGGCATGTAATGCACCCATCACCTTGATGGATGCAAGCGCAGCGCAAATCGACACCGAGAACCTTCGATCAGCGTTCGATGCAGTGGGCCATGAGAACTCAGCGCAGGAAATGTTCATGAGCGCGGCCTCGCCCGGAGTGGTGTCGCTTTTTTTTCGCAACGACCATTACAAAGACCACGAGACCTACCTGTTCGCGATTGCCGATGTGATGCGCCATGAATACGAAAGCGTGGCCAAGGCGGGCATCGTGTTGCAGATCGATTGCCCCGATCTGGCCATGGGCCGGCACATCCAGTACGCCGATTTGCCCTTGCCTGAATTTCGAAAACGCGCCCAGATGCATGTGGAGGCACTCAACCATGCGCTGGCCAACATTCCTGAGGAGCAGCTGCGCATGCATGTGTGCTGGGGCAACTACGAAGGCCCACACCATTGCGACGTGGACTTTTCATCGATCATCGACATTGTCTTCAAGGCCAGGCCGCATGCCATCTCGTTTGAGGCGGCTAATCCACGACACGCCCATGAATGGACTTTGTTTGAAAGCGTGAAGCTGCCCGAGGGCAAGGTCTTGATCCCAGGGGTGCTGGAATCCAAAACCAATTTCATTGAGCACCCAGAATTGATTGCCCAGCGCATCGCCCGCTATGCCAATCTGGTGGGTCGTGAAAATGTGATCGCCGGCAGCGACTGCGGCTATGGCACCTGGGTTGGCCAGGCTGCGGTGGACCCCGATGTGGTCTGGGCCAAGTTGGCCGCCATGGCCGAAGGCGCCCGCATTGCCAGCCGGCAATTCTGGAAGTAGTCGCGCCATCGAGCCTGAGATAATTCGCGCTCGCACCACTCGCTTCGAGTGCGACGTCGCGCCCCTTGCTGGGCCAGTTGTTCTTCGCCGTACCGGGTCAGTCCAGGCGAACGCTGCTGTTGGCGCTGCGAGCGGCGTCATGCGTGGTCAATCAAAATTTCAAACCGTAGACCGGGGAGTCTTGCCATGAGTTCAGTCTTGACCCAGGAGTTGGCTAGCCAGATTGCTGCGGCCGCATCGAAGCACCGTCGAGAGCAAAAATTTCCGCCCATGGGTTTTGCGGTGCTCGACGCCTCAGGGCAGTTGGTAGTCTATTTGCGTGAGGACGGTGCGAGCATGTTTCGCTTTGATATCGCCCGCGCCAAAGCCTGGGGTGCGGTGGGTATGGGCCAAAGTAGCCGCGTACTGGCCGAGCGCGCCGGGGATAACCCGAATTTTTTTGTGGCCCTGGCGGCCACGGCAGAAGGTAAGTTTTTGCCCCAGCCTGGCGCAGTCCTGATTCGCAATGCCGCTGGCGAGGTCCTTGGTGCGGTGGGCGCCAGCGGTGGAACAGGCGACCAGGATGAGCAGGCTTGCGCAGCAGGCGTGCAAGCCGCAGGTCTGAGTGTCTGATTTCTCACGCAGGTTTAGAAGGCGGTTTCACGCTTTGATGCACGTTTGATTTGGAGTGATATGCAAGTTTCCCAAGATGCTTTGAACACTTTGTTCTTTAACGCCCGCACAGCCAATGGCTTTACGGACAAAGCGGTCGATCCCGCTTTGCTGCGCAAGGCTTACGAGCTGGCAGCACTGGCGCCCACATCGATGAATGCCCAGCCCACGCGCTATGTGTTTATCACCACGCCACAGGCCAAAGCGCGTTTGTTGCCGGCGATGAGCGCCGGTAATGTTGAAAAGACTTCGGCTGCACCGGTCAGCGTGATCGTGGCAACAGATACCCGTTTTTATGAGCATATGCCGCAGATCTGGCACGGCAAAGATGCCAAGGAAAACTTCGAGGCCAACCCCACAGGCGCGCAGGCGCTGGCGCTTCGCAATGGAACGCTCGGCGGTGCTTATTTCATCCTGGCAGCGCGAGCGCTCGGATTGGACTGCGGCCCGATGAGTGGGGTGAACCTGGCCAAACTCGATGAGGAGTTTTTCCCGGATGGGCGTTTCAAAAGCAACTTTGTGATCAACCTGGGTTACGCTGATCACAGCAAGACTTTTCCCCGAAACCCGCGCCTGCCGTTTGAGACGGCTTGCACGGTGTTGTGAACCTGAGAAGGACTGAAGCGATGCGAATTCCAGAGTGGACAGCCCAGAGACATCCTTTGCCGCAAGACCTGGTTGATGCCGTGCTGGCGCGCCGGGGCGGCACCCTGATCAATCTGGACAAGGCCTTGATGTGGAGCGAGCCGGTTGCGCGTGGCTGGGCCCACTATGTTGGTAATGTTCGAAGCAAGTTGCCAACCAGTTGGAAGTTGCGTGAGTTGGGCATTTGCACCGTGGCGCTGTTGACCGGCGCCCGCTACGAATACCATCACCACGCGCCCGACTTCCTCAAAGCTGGCGGCACGCAGGTTGAGCTCGAGGCGCTCAATGGGCTGGTGGCACATGACCCATGCGTCAGTGCTGTGCACGACGGTCTTGGCGCCGTCGAGCAGGCCGTGGTGCAATACGCAGCGCAGATGACCCGGCGCATCGAGGTGGACGATGCCGTTTACGCGGCGGTCGCCCAACATCTCAACACCACGGAAATCCTTGAGTTGACCGTAGCCATTGCCACCTACAACATGGTGGCTCGCATCCTGGTCGCCTTGAAAATCAACCCTGAGGATCACTAGGGTAGCGCGCTACAACACATACCAAGCTGGAGGGTCATCATGAGCCGACGTTTTGTCGATCTTTCCATCTACCTGGAAAACGACGTGCTGTCCGATCCGCCTGCGTTTGCGCCGAAGATCGAGTACTTCACCCACCAAAACACCTTTGGTCAGATTGCGCCGTTTTTTCCGGGACTCAAACAAGAGGACCTGCCCGACGGCGAAGGCTGGGCGGTTGAATTTGTCAGCTTGTGCACGCACAACGGCACCCACTTGGATGCGCCCTACCACTTCCACTCCACCATGGACCAGGCGCTTGGCGAGAAGAAACCGGCTATTGCGATTGACGAGGTACCCCTGGAGTGGTGCTTTCAGCCGGGTGTGAAGCTCGACTTTCGACACCTTGCCGACGGTCATGTGGTCACTGCCGCTGAGGTTGACGCGGAGCTCAAGCGTATCGGCCATGTGCTCAAGCCACTGGAAATCGTCGTGGTCAATACCCGCGCTGGCAGCCGTTATGGCCAGTCGGACTATGTCTCAGCCGGTTGCGGCATGGGCTACGAGGCCACCATGTACCTGCTCGAGCGCGGCGTGCGCCTGACGGGAACCGATGCCTGGAGCTGGGACGCTCCTTTTGTGTATACCGCGGACAAATACAGCGCTTCGCAAGATGCCAGCCTGATCTGGGAAGGTCACAAGGCCGGGCGCGATATCGGTTATTGCCACCTGGAAAAACTCCACAACCTGGAAGCCTTGCCCGCCAGCGGTTTTTACATTTCCTGCTTTCCGCACAAAATTCGCGGTGCCTCGGCCGGCTGGACCCGGGCTGTGGCGATCTTTGACGACGTGCTTTTTCAGTCGGCCTGAGGGTGTAGCGCCAACGCCTGCCCCTGCCGGTTTGATGGCTGACGGCGTGGGTTGAACCGACTGGCAGTGATTTGTTGATCATTCGATTATTAATGGTTTGCCCTAATTCGGAAGCCACTGCAAATCGTTTAAGATGATTTTCAGCTTGCGCCACGTCTCAATTGCATCCATGCCTCTGACCTCGATCAACCACTACCTGATTCGTTCGAACGATATCGAGCGCTCGAGGGCGTTTTACGAGGATGTTTTGGGCATGTCGCAAATGCCCAGACCCAATTTCCCATTTCCCGGTTACTGGCTGGGTGTGGGCAAAGAGGCGCAGGTCCATCTGGCACCGAGTGCCTTGGAGAATGCATCTTTGTATTTCATCGGTTCGTCTGAGAACTCGGCTGCTGCCGATACCGGCGTGATTGACCATGTTGCCTTTCTCGCCAAGGATCCTGAGCAGTTCATCAGGCATTTGGAAAGCTTGGCGGTGAGCTTTCGGCCCCGCTACCTGGCTGAGTCCCGGTTGTTTCAATTGTTTGTGAGGGATCCGGATGGTGTTATGGTGGAGCTTAATTTTTTTGGTATTGAGCAAGACATGGCGTGGGTTGGAGAAGATTACAACGCGATGCCACGGGTGAACTGAAGATGTTTCTTTGCAGCGGGTGGATGAGCCGCCGCCAGTTGCATGGTTTGGTGTGAAGTCGGACTCAATTAAAGGAGACAAGCATGGATACGATTCGTCGAAAGCTCTTAGGAGCTGCATCTGCTGTGGCAATGGTCGCAGGGCTGACTACGGGTGGCGCTGCGCTGGCGGCAGATCCGATCAAGATCGGCATGAGCATGCCGCAGACCGGTGGTCTCGGTGGCGGTGGCAAGGCTGCCTTGCTCGCCTTGAAAATGTGGGTCGAAGATGTCAATGCCAAAGGTGGCTTGCTCGGGCGAAAGGTCGAGTTCATTTACTACGATGACCAGAGCAACCCTGCCAACACCCCCGGCATCTACACCAAGCTGCTCGACGTTGACAAGGTCGACTTGCTGATCGCCCCTTAC
Organism: Rhodoferax sp.; assembly: GCA_030833685.1. Classification (GTDB taxonomy): domain Bacteria; phylum Pseudomonadota; class Gammaproteobacteria; order Burkholderiales; family Burkholderiaceae_C; genus Rhodoferax. Next base: position 6,723 of record JAURGS010000046.1, read on the forward strand.
GCTACAGGCCCCACCGCGCCGATCATGCCGCTGGTCAAACAGCGCAACAAATTATTGATGGGCAACTTTTCATTCCAGGTCAATGCCAAGACCAAGCATGACATGTGGTTCAACAATGCGCCTTGGAACACCTCCGAGGACTGGGCCAAGGGCTTCATGGAGGCGGGCCGGTCCGCTGGTGGAAAAACTGTTGCGATCCTGGCTGAGGACGGCGAATTTGCCCAGAATCTGGCCGATGGGGCGCGCCCTTATTTCAAGTCCCTGGGCTTGAATATTGTTTATGACCAGAATTACCCGCCGACCACCAAGGACTTTTCATCGCTTGTTCGCGCGATTCGCGCATCGAACGCAGAAATTGTGTTCATTGCGTCGTATCCCGGTGGTTCAGCAGCGATTGTGAATTCGATCAGCGAAATTGGATTGGGCCCGCAGGTGAAAATCGTTGGTGGTGGCATGGTTGGTCTGCAATTCACGCCGATCGCCGTGAACCTTGGTAGCAAGCTCAATGGCATCGTCAATTACCACGTCTATGTTCCAGGCATGCCTTTGCCGGGTGTTGATGCCTTCCTCAAGCGATACACGCCACGTGCCAAGGCAGAGAAGATTGACGAGTTGGGTTACTACCTGCCGCCATTTAACTATGCGATTGGCGAAATGCTGGAGCAGGCGATCAATGCCACCAAGAGCATCGATGACCGCAAGCTGGCTGACTACCTGCGCAAAAACGAACTCAAGACCATCGTTGGTCCGGTTCGCTTTGGCCCTGACGGCGAGCGCGCCAACGTGCGTTTGATCACTGCCCAATTCCGAGGCGTCAAGGACAAGGACCAGGAGCAATTCCGCAGCGCCAGTAAGCAGGTTGTTGTTTCGCCGGCAACCGACAAGACCGGGGATTTCATCTCCCCGTTTTCCAAGGCTGCTGACGCCAAATAAGCGTTTGTCGCCAGGTATCAACCTCGCCAGGGCTGGTCTTGCCACCCCTGGTGAGCTTGGGTTAATCACTGATGTTTTTTTCCTTTGACCTGCTGTTTGAGGCGGTGATGTTCGGCCTTTTGCTGGGCTGCTTTTACGCTGCTGTCAGCCTGGGGCTGTCGGTGGCTTTTGGCCTGCTCGATGTGCCGCATGTGGCTCACCCCGCGCTGTTGATCGTGGGCTCTTACGGCGCCTACCTGCTGGGCGGCTGGGGTCTGGACCCGCTGGTCTCCGGCTTTTTGCTGATGCCGATCTTTTTCCTGCTGGGCATGTTGCTCTACCGTTTTTATTACGAGACCTTCGAGAGCCGCGGCAGCGCAGCAGGCGTCAATGGCCTGGCTTTCTTTTTTGGGGTTGCATTCATCATCGAGGTGCTGCTGGTGCTCGGCTTTGGCGTGGACCAGCGCTCAGCCGAGGCGCCTTATATCGGTGAGAGCCTTCGTATCGCGCATTACCGCATACCGTATCGCTTGATTGTTGCCGCTGGGGTGGCCCTGATCCTCACCCTGGTGCTGACCTTGTTTTTTTCGCGCACCTTTGTCGGTCGGGCAATCAAGGCGGTGGGGCAGGATGAGGGTGCCTTGCGACTCATGGGCGCCAATCCGGTCAAGATCAAGCAGCTGGCTTTTGGCATCGCCACCTCGGTCAACGCCTTGGCTGGTGCCATGTTGATCATCGTCAGTCCGGTCGATCCGACGATGGATCGTCTCTACATCGGCCGCGCATTCTGCGTGGTGGTTCTGGCGGGCATGGGAAGCATGAGCGGCACGCTGGTCGCCGGCTTGATTCTGGGCGTTGCCGAATCGATTGTGCTGACCCTGTTTGGCGCGTCCTGGGCCACAGCGGTTGCGTTTGGCTTGCTGTTGCTGATGCTTGGCGTGCGCCCCCAGGGACTTTTCGGCAGGTAAGTGAATATGAAATACTGGACTTTTGCCGCCCTTGCCATTGTTCTTGCCGTCGGCCTGGCGCTCTCGGGGGCTAACGAGTATCTGTTTTTTGCCGGCTTTGTTGTCCTGCAGGCGATTGTGTTGGCAACAGGCTGGAACATTCTGGGCGGCTATGCCGGTTATGTGAATTTCGGTGTGCCCGGCTTTGTGGGTGTTGGCGCGTACACCGCCTTGACCATGCACTTGTTGATCAAGGCGCCCATCCTGGTGCAGATCGTGGCTGGCGCCATGCTGGCAGGTTTGTTGGGCCTGTTGGTGGGCATGCTCACCTTGCGTTTGCGCGGCATCTTTTTCTCGATTGCGACGATTGCCGTGGTCTACATTCTGGATGCGGTGGTGATGAATTCGCGTTTTCTGGGAGGTGCTACGGGCATCCAGCTGACCCGACCCACCGACGTCTGGCTGTTTGGGACCTACACGCGCATGTTGTTTGTGGTGATGGCGGTCATGGCAGTGATTGCGGTGTCGGTGGCCCGCTACATCCAGAACTCGCATATTGGTCAGGGCTTGCGAGCGGTGCGCGACTCTGAAGAGGCTGCCGAGTGCTCGGGTGTTCCCACCCTGAAGCTCAAATTGATTGCCTGCGTGATCTCTGGTGCCTTACTTGGTGTGGCCGGAGCGCCGATGCCGATGTACCTGAGTTATATCGAGCCGGCCTCGACCTTCAATCTGCATTACGCGGTGATTGCGCTGGCCATGCCGATTATTGGCGGCACCTCGCACTGGGCTGGACCCCTGATCGGCGCCCTCATTCTGGGCAGTCTTCAGCAAATCGTGACAGTCACCATATCAAGCGAGCTCAATGTGCTGGTGGTCGGTGTTTTGCTGGTGGTGTTTGTCGTGGCTGCGCCCGATGGGGTGATTGGATTGATCAGAAAATGGAAAACATCCTCGAAGTAAAAGGCCTGGGCAAGAACTTTGGCGGTTTTACGGCGCTCAGCGATGTCAGCCTGTCTGTTCGCAAAGGCGAACGCCTGGGGCTGATCGGACCTAACGGCTCGGGCAAGACGACACTGATCAACTGTATATCTGGGGCCTTGCGCAACGAGCAGGGAACGATAGAGTTTCAAGGCGAGCCTTTGGGGCATCTGCCGGCATTTGCCAGAACCCGGCGCGGCATTGCCCGCAGCTTTCAGATTCCGCGTCCGTTTCACAGCATGACGGTGCTGGAAAACCTGATGGTCCCCTTGGCCTATGTGGGCGGCGTCAGCGGCAAAAAAGCACAAGCCCAAGCCCTGGAAATTCTGGCTGAGATCGGGCTTGGGGAAAAAGCCCATGCCAGCTCATCGTCGCTGTCACAGGTGGAGCTGCGAAAGATGGAACTGGCGCGCGCCATGGCAGCGCGTCCCCAATTGCTGATCTCGGATGAGGCCATGGCCGGCCTTTCTGGCAGCGAGGTGGACGATGTGCTCGATATCCTGATCAAGCTCAATAAAAGTGGCATCACCATCATCATGATCGAGCACATCATGCACGCCGTGATGCGTTTTTCCGAGCGGCTGGTGTGCCTGGATGCCGGGCAGGTGATCTGCGCGGGCGATCCGAAGACCGTTGTTGCAAATCCAGAAGTTCATAGGGCCTACCTTGGCGATTAAATTAGAAATTACCAACATCGCTGCCAGCTACGGTGCTGTGCAGGCGTTGCATGACGTCAGCCTGAACATCAGCCAGGGGCAGACCGTTGCCTTGCTCGGCACCAATGGCAATGGCAAGAGCACCCTGATGAAATGTGTGATGGGCATGGTGCGTCCGAGCCAAGGGCGAATCGAACTTGAGATCGACGGCCAGCGCCATGACCTGACAAAGCTGTCTACCCAGGAAATAGTCAACCTGGGTGTGGCCATGATCCCTGAGGGTCGTCGTCTGTTTCCCAAGCTCACAGTTGAGGAAAACCTCTTGCTCGGCGCCTACCGGGAATCTGCGCGCAGCAAGATTGCCCAAAACATGGCTTTTTGCTTTGAAACCTTTCCGCTTCTGGCCGAGCGGCGCAGGCAGCTGGCCGGGTCGATGTCAGGCGGACAACAGCAGATGCTGGCCATTGCCCGGGGTCTGATGTCATCGCCGCGCCTGTTGTTGGTGGACGAACCTTCGGTGGGCCTGTCGCCCTTGCTGGTGTCGCAAACCATCACCAAGCTCAAGGAACTCAAGGACAAGTATGAGCTGACCGTGCTCATGGCCGAGCAGAATTTCAACCAAGCCATGCGTGTGGCTGATTACGGCTACATCATCGTGCACGGTGAGATTGTTTTTCACAGTGAAGTCGAGGCACTTCGGGAAAACGAGCTCGTCAAGAGCTTTTACCTGGGTGTCAGCCACTAGAGGAGCTTGAAGCATGAAAGCCCCCGCTTTTGATTACCAGAAACCTGGCAACATTGACGAAGCCCTGGCGCTGATGCAGCAGCATGGCGCAGGTGCACAAGTGCTCGCCGGCGGCCAAAGCCTGATGGCTATCATGAACCTGGGGTTGGCCACACCCGAAATTCTGATTGACATCACCGGCATCAAGGGGCTCAGTGACATCACGCTGACCGACAGCCAGGTGCGTATCGGTGCGCTGGTGACACACGCCAGGCTGCACGCCAGCGCGGAGGTGGCGCGCCACGTCCCCCTCTTGTGGCAGAGCGTGCCGCATGTGGCGCACATGGCGATTCGCAATGCGGGCACGATAGGCGGCAGCTTGGCGCTGGCCGATCCGGCGGCCGAATACCCGGCAGTGGCGCTGGCGCTTGATGCCACGATCAGTCTGCAAGGTCCAGCTGGCGCACGCGAGGTGGCTGCCAGCGACTACTTTTTGGGTCTGTATGAGACCGCACGCGCCAACGATGAGCTGGTGGTGGCTGTGTCGTTTCCCAAAGTCAGGCCTGACCAACGCATGGTCTTCGATGAGCTGACGCGCCGTCGTGGTGACTACGCCCTGTGCGGGCTGGCTGCGGCGTTTCAAATGCAGGGTGGCAAGATTGGCAGCGCCCGACTGGCTTACCTGTCAGTGGGCGATACGCCGGTGTTGGCTTCCTCGGCGGGTGCCGCTTTGGCCGGGTGCGCGCCCGATGAAGCGGCAGTGGCAGCGGCACAAAGTGCCCTGGCCAAGGACCTGTCGCCACGCGGCGACCTGCATGGTTCGGCCTCAAGCAAGCTGCATTGGGCCAAGGTGCTGCTGGCGCGCAGTATCCGTCAGTTGGGGGAAAGCTAATGAGTGAGAAAACCCGTCCGATATCCGTGCTGGTCAATGAGGAGCGCGTTGAGCGTCAGGTTCTGGTTCGACAGCATCTGGTGGACTTTCTGCGTGAAGAGCTGGACTTGACTGGCTCGCACCTGGGTTGCGAGCATGGTGTGTGTGGCGCCTGCCAGGTCATGGTCGATGGCCAGGTGGTGCGTGGTTGCCTGACGCTGGCGGTGCAGGCTGATGGCAAGCATGTGCAGACGATTGAGGGCTTGAGCGACTCGGGCGAACTGGCGCAATTGCAAGAGGCATTTTTGAACCACAACGCCCTGCAGTGCGGTTTTTGTTCCTCGGGCATGTTGTTGACGGCCCTGAATATCGTGCGGCATCACCCGCATGCCGGGCGCGAGGAAATTCGTGACCATATCAGCGGCAACTTCTGCCGCTGCACTGGTTACCAGGCGATTGTTGATGCAATTGAAACAGTCCTGGTCAAGCGCCGGGCTGCCAATTTGACGGGGGTGTCGACATGAACGCGCGACTGGAAATTCCCAGCCAGACCCAAGAGCTTGCGGCCACCAGCAAGGGCTACATCGGTCAGTCGGCGCCACGCATGGGCAGCAAGCGTTTGCTGCAGGGCCGTGGTGCTTATATCGACGACATGCGCCTGCCGCGCCTGGCGCATGTGGTGTTTGTCCGCAGCCCGCATGCCCATGCCCGCATCAAGTCCATGGATCTCAGCGAGGTGCGCAAGCAAGCGGGGGTGATTGGCGCTTTCACCGGCGCAGAGGTTGCGCAGTACTGCAGCCCCTGGATCGGCGTGCTCGGTCATCTCAAGGGCATCAAGTCGGCCGAGCAGCATGCGGTGGCGCTGGACCGTGCTTGCTGGCAGGGCGAGCCGGTGGCGGCGATTGTGGCCCAGACACGCCGCCAGGCTGAGGATGCGATGGCGTTCGTGCAAGTTGACTATGAGCCGCTACCGGTGGTGGTCGACATGGAGCAGTCGCTCAAGGGGGAGACCATCATCCACCCAGACCTGGGCGACAACATCTGCTTTCACCGTGAGCTCAAGACCGAGGGCTTTGATGAGGCGTTTGCCAAGGCCGATGTGGTGGTGGAGAAAACCTATACCTTTGCCAGGCACACCGGCGTGACCAACGAAACCCGCGCGGTACTGGCTGACTACCAGCCGGCTGACCACAGCATCACGGTCTACCATGCCACGCAGGCGCCACACATGATGCAAGACATCATGTCGCGCCACTTGGGTATTGAGGAGTCCAAGGTTCGTATCGTTTGCAAAGATGTTGGTGGCTCATTTGGTATCAAGGTGCATGTGTACCCCGATGAAATGGCCACAGCCGCCCTGTCGGTGATGCTCAGGCGACCGGTCAAGTTTGTGGCTGACCGGCTGGAGTCTTTCATCAGCGACATTCATGCGCGTGAGCACAAGGCCACGGTGCGCATGGCCTGCACCAAGGCCGGCGACATTCTTGGCTTTGACCTGGACGATCTGACCGGCATCGGCCCTTATTCGGTTTATCCACGAACCAGCGGCATT
>JAURGS010000470.1 GCA_030833685.1 Rhodoferax sp.
AACTAGTTCTGAATGTACCTTCCTTTGCATGAATGGGCTAAGATTAACGTGTAGTAGCAAAAACTGTAACCTCATGCTGCTTCACCAGAGGCAATTTCATGCTGTTGGCGTAATTCTTTATTAAGCTTTAGCGAAGCGGATAGAGTACTTGGCTGCGAGCCAAGGGTCGTGGGTTCGATCCCCGCCAGCCGCGCCAAATGGACCAGCGATAAAGCCCAGATGCCTCAGGCGTTACGCACCTGGCCTTGATCGCGCAGGTAGGCCCCCACCAACCAGGCGGTGGGCACCAACACCAAACCCAGCGATATCAACTGGGCGATCCAGCCTTCGGCCATGTCCTCGGTGATCAGGTGCAGCCAGGCGTTGTCAACGCCAGGGACCACGCCCGCCTCAGTGAACTCGTGCAGGGCATAGATCACCAGTTGCAGGGCAAACAACATCAGGAACCAGGCCGTCACGCGGAAGAAGCGAGCCAACTGTACCTTGTGGCCGTAGCGCACCCAGAGCA
>JAURGS010000471.1 GCA_030833685.1 Rhodoferax sp.
CTGATGTTGCCTGCCGTGGTGGTGCTTACTTGGTCTTGAAAGTGAAAGCGCCGTCCCAGTCCGACCCAGGCGGGTTCTGCTGCAAGTAGGCCAAGCGTTCGATGTACATGGGGTAGAGCGCATGGTGCGGGCAGAGTTTTTGCAAAGCCTCAAAACCAGCTTGCGCGCCGGCCCAATCTTGCTGTTTGTAGGCGGCCAGGGCCTGTTCATAGAGCGCAAGCTCTTCATGCCGGCTTGAATCTTCCTGGCCTTTGGCGCAGATCGGCTCAAAAATCACCACAGGCAGGTTTTTGCCTTTGACCCGCACACGGTCAAGTTCGCGGTAAACGAATTCGGGTGCCTGCTCTTTGGTGAACTCGCTGACGATGATGTCCACACCATAGACCCGTGTCAGGCCCTCCAGGCGAGCGCCCAGATTCACTGCGTCTCCCATCACGGTGTAGGCCATGCGAAAGCTCGAGCCCATGTTGCCCACCGTCATCTCGCCAGTGCTCAGGCCAACGCCAAT
>JAURGS010000472.1 GCA_030833685.1 Rhodoferax sp.
CACGCTGTAAAAACGTGGAATAAATGGCAACGACTGGCTTCAGGCCCTCGCAGGCCAAGCCTGCAGCAAAAGTGATGGCATGTTGCTCGGCAATGCCCACATCGTAATAACGGTCTGGAAAGCGCTTGTGAAACTCCACCATGCCAGAGCCCTCGCGCATGGCGGGCGTAATGCCCACCAAACGCTTGTCGGCGGCAGCCATGTCACACGGCCATTGCCCAAAAATGTGCATGAAGGAAGGTTTAGCTGGCTTGACAGCAGGCACCAAGCCCACTTTGGGATCGAACTTGCCAGGGCCGTGGTAGTTCACTGGATCTTCTTCGGCCAGCCTGTAGCCCTGCCCTTTTTTGGTAATCACATGCAAGAACTGAGGGCCTTGCAAGTGCTTGATATTTTCCAAAGTGGGAATGAGCGACTCTAAATCGTGCCCATCGATGGGCCCGATGTAATTGAAACCAAATTGCTCGAACATGGTGGCCGGCACCACCATGCCTTTGGCATGCTGCTC
>JAURGS010000473.1 GCA_030833685.1 Rhodoferax sp.
CGCACTTCGCGACACTTGCGTTTACAGTATTTTGAACACCGAGTGGCCTTCTGTGAAGGCTCATTTGGATTACCAACTCAGTCGTACGCGCAAGGCCTAAACCATGCTGATCGATTTCTTTTACACCCTTCGAGCCGCCAAGGTACCGGTGTCTGTTCGCGAGTACCTGAATGTGCTTGAAGCACTTCAAGCCAACGTGATTGGCCCCGCCTCCGATGCCTGCAGCATTGACGACTTCTATCACCTCAGCCGCACCGTCATGGTGAAAGACGAAAAGCATTACGACAAGTTTGACAAAGCCTTTGGTGCTTACTTCAAAGGCGTCGAGATGCTGACAGACTTCACCAAAGAAGTGCCGCTTGAATGGTTGCAAAAGATTCTAGAAAAAGAACTCACGCCCGAACAAATAGCAGCCATCGAAAAAATGGGCTGGGACGAGCTCATGGAGACATTGAAGAAACGTCTCGAAGAACAAAAAGAGCGCCACGAAGGTGGCAGCAAGTGGA
>JAURGS010000474.1 GCA_030833685.1 Rhodoferax sp.
ATCGTCATAGAGCGAGTTCGCATCAGTGCTACCACAGTGCTCACAGGCTATGTGTTTGAGGAACTTAGAGGTCATGTGTTTCCCCTTGCTCGGATGGCGGCGGCGTTCCACGTTGCTGTTTGGGCTGCTGCACGGTAAATACGATGGTCAGTGGTGCGCTTTGTCTTTTCTACCGCAGCAAGACTTCTTTCAACCTGTTCATCACACACCTTTGCACACGCCTCACGCTCATCAGCACGGGCAAGGGCAACAAGTTTTTCAATTGCTTCGTCAAAACATTCCCACCAATCGCTTTGTCCTTTTACAGACTCGGCTCTCAGCATGAAGCCAGCCTCACGGGCCATGTCTATCGTGTCTTTCATGTGTTCTTCTCCTTGAGTTTGGCTTTCGGCTCATGCGTGCAGGCCTCTTCATAATCCAACACATCCTGAATGCGGTAACGGATCAGACCGCCCAGCTTGAGGTATCGACAGCCCTGCTTAAGTGACCTGTCGCGCTCCAGTGTG
>JAURGS010000475.1 GCA_030833685.1 Rhodoferax sp.
CAACAGCACAGGTCGAAAGTTGGAACTGGGCTTCTTGGCACCCCGCGCGACCAAAGCGATGCGACCGTGGTGTCGGGTGAACACCTCAAGAATCAAACTGGACTCGCTCCAGTCGTAGCGGTGCAGCACATAGGCCGGCTCGTCACTGATGCGCTGCGCAGCCACAAGGTCAACCCACCGAGCCCGCGCCGGGCCGCCCCAAGCGGGCGAGCGCCCCCTCGGGGGGCAGCGAACCTCGCGCAGCGGGGAGCGTGGGGGCCACATTCCAGCGCGGCTTCACGCTGGTCGAGCTGATGGTCACCGTGGCCATCGTCGGCCTGCTCGCGGGCATGGCAATGCCGCTGGCCGAGCTGGCGGGCGACTTCTTCTCGCGCCTCAAGTCCGTGACGCAGGGCTTCGCCACGTTTGACTACGAGCCCGGCCCGTACCGCGCCGCGCCGCTGCAGCGCCTGGACGTGCTCGTCAACGGCCGCGCCGTCGACGCGCTCGCGCGCATGGTGCACGCC
>JAURGS010000476.1 GCA_030833685.1 Rhodoferax sp.
TGCCAAGGCCACAATTTGACCCACGTTGCGAAAGCTCGCACCCATGACCTCGGTGGCAATGCCATTCTTCTTGTAATAGTTGTAAATGGCGCGCACAGACTTCACACCGGGGTCGTTGGCGCCTGCATTCAACGCCTCATCCCACCCAGTGCCGGCCGTCTTTTTGTACCAATCGTAGATGCGTCCGACGAAGGGCGAAATCAATTGCACCTTGGCTTGACCACACGCCACCGCCTGCGCAAAGGAGAACAGCAGCGTGAGGTTGGTGTGAATCCCTTCACGCTCTAATTCGGCGGCCGCTTGGATGCCCTCCCAGGTGGCTGCGATTTTGATCAGTACACGCTTTCGCGAAATACCTTGCGCTTCATAGAGGCTCATCAAACGACGCGCGCGCGCCAATGTGCCAGCGGTGTCAAAACTTAAACGCGCATCTACTTCCGTAGACACACGACCGGGAATGGTTTTCAAAATTTCACAGCCAAAGCGCACCAACAAATGGTCCATC
>JAURGS010000477.1 GCA_030833685.1 Rhodoferax sp.
TTCTACGAGGCCGTGGACGGCTCCAAACGGGAGTTCTGGGAGAGCGAGAAGATCGACGCCCGCACCGTCGAGGGCACCGACAAGAGCATCTACCAGCAGATCATTGACGAGTACGGCGAAGACTCCGACGAGGCCCGGGTCGAGGTCTACGGTGACTTCCCCAAAAGCGGCCAAGACCAGTTCATCGCACCCCACTCGGTCGATGACGCCATGAAGCGCCCACAGTACAAGGACATGACAGCACCCGTGATCATTGGCGTTGACCCGGCCCGTGGCGGCATGGACAGCACCGTGATCGCCGTGCGCCGTGGGCGTGACATCGTGGCGATCAAGCGGTTCAAGGGCGACGACACCATGACCACGGTGGGCCACGTCATCGACGCCATCGAGGAGTACCGGCCAGCACTGACCGTGATCGACGAGGGTGGTCTGGGCTACGGCATCCTTGACAGATTGACCGAGCAGAAGTACAAAGTGCGCGGGGTCAACTTCGGCTGGAAAGCC
>JAURGS010000478.1 GCA_030833685.1 Rhodoferax sp.
AATTTGGATGGTAAATTTCTTTATCTTCAGCCCCGTGCTGTGGATGGAACAACGGTATTAACTGCTGCAAATATTCCTGTGCAGATCGGGCAATGGATGTGTGGGCCAAGCGCTACGGCAATTTATAAATTTTTACCCGCTAATTGCCGTACTGATTTTTCAACAGCACCAACTGGCACTTTTTCACCATAAACAAAAAATTCAAGATTATTGTAAGAGCGTGCCCAGCACGCTCTTTTTTTATCCAAAATTTGTAATGAAGATTTTGCTGTCAAGAAACCTTCACTTTAGATTAAAAATTTAGGTGCCCATGACTTTGAACGCATATCACATTTCTTTTTTCAAGTAATAAGTGTTGCATTCAATATTTGCACGCTAGATGCGGTAAGTGCTTCAAATACGTCTAGAGATTAAATTAAGCCCCCATCTCAATTTGTCCAAATCTAAGGGTTTTCACTATTCAAGCGGTGGGCCTCATTCAGATACCCTCAGGGGGAAGCGTCA
>JAURGS010000479.1 GCA_030833685.1 Rhodoferax sp.
CGCTTTCCACAGGTTTAGTCTAGTCATTTCAATTCCTCCATTGCGATATCTGACAAGGCGCGTTTGTCGTGGAGCGCTGCCCAAATCTTCTCGTCTACTGTTTTATTAGAAATCATTACGTAGCACCACACGTCATGCCGCTGGCCGCTACGATGCAAACGCCCGATGGTTTGTTCATACAGTTCAAGCGACCAGGGCAGGGACAAGAAGACGATTCGACTGCCGCCGTGCTGTAGGTTGAGCCCGTGGCCGGCTGACTTGGGGTGGACCAAAAGAAGTTCGATCTTGCCAGCATTCCATCGTTCAATAGCGCGGTCGTCGTCGAGAGTGGCGGCTTTGGGGTATCTACGTTTGAGTTCGGCCAACTCTTCTTTGTATGTGTACGCCACCAAAGTATTGGCATGTTGGTTTTCCTCCAATAGTTCATCAAGCCGCTCAAATTTAGACGTGTCAAACCATACGGGTTTATCCGCATATACAAAACCTGACGCCATTTGTTGCAG
>JAURGS010000047.1 GCA_030833685.1 Rhodoferax sp.
GAAATGGATCAGCAGGCCTTGCGCGCTGACCAGGCTCTCGCGGCTGATCTCGCGCCAGTGTGGCCCGAATTCTGGTGCCAATGCGTCGCCCTCAAACTCGGCGTCAATTTCGGTGATGACCGCTTCCTGCGCCAGTGGCATGGCCAGCCGGTAGAGCTCGGCCCCGCCGATAACCCACACAGTGGACTCGGGTGGGCAGATGGCGCAGGCTTGCTCCAGGCTGTGGGCGGTGCGCACACCCTCGCAGGACCAGTTTGCCTGGCGCGTGACGACGATATTGAGCCGGCCTGGCAGCGGGCGAAAGCGCTCGGGCAGGGAGTCCCAGGTTTTTCGCCCCATGATCACGGGTGCGCCCATGGTGGTGCGCTTGAAATGCGCCAGGTCTTCTGGCAGGTGCCAGGGCATGGTGTTGTCGCGGCCGATCACGCCGTTTTTAGCGCGCGCCAGAATCAGGCAGAGTTTCATGTTGCCATTTTCCGTGGGGAGGCCGGTATCAGGACCAGTGCAATCGCACCCATCACAAAAAATACGGCCACATAGTCTTGCCAGTGCGGCCATTCACCCACAATGACGGTCGCGCCCAGCGTTCCAACCAGGGGTACGGCCATGATGCTCATGGCGCTGGTGGCCGGAGGCAAGTAACGTGCCAGGCCCGCCCAGATGGTCTGCGCCAAACCGTAGTTGATGAGCATCCCGTAGCCCAGGCTCAGCCAGGTCAGCCCCGAGAACTCCCATTGTGGCCAAGGTTCGTTCAAAGCCGCAATGACCCACAGGCAGGCTGAAGTCAGAATCATCATCCAGACTGTGAGGGTGGGAACCGGAAGAGTCAGGTGCGCGCGACGCATCATCACCGTGCCGATGGCCCAAAGCAGGGCCGCCAATTCCATCCAGACGATGCCCCATGGGTGTCCTGACATTTGCGTAATTTCGTTAAATGTCAACAAGGCCAGACTGATCAGTACCGCAGAGACGGCCAACATTACACGTGGCGTGAGCCGCTCGCCCAAAAACAGGACGCCCAGTAAAACAGCCCAGACTGGCATGGTGAACCCCAGGATCGCTGCGCGACCGCTGGCCAGTTCTTGCACGCCGAGAATGGAACAGGTATGCCAGCCCAACATATTGGGTAGGCCCAACTGCACCACGCTAGACCATTCGTGACGCTGGGGCCAGATACGCAGCCCGCGCTGGCGGTAGTAAATAAAAAGCCAGATTGCGCCACCTGTCATGGTGAAAGCACGCAAGTACAAGGGGGAGAGTTCGCGCAGCGAAAACTTCATCAGGGGCCAGTTGATGCCCCACATCAGGGTGAGTGCAACCAGGCTCCAGAGCTGGGCGCGGGTCATGGGGCTGCTCATGCCGTCGCCAACATCGGGCCAGGGTCTAGAGCGAAGCGCTAAACCGCCACCGGCGCTTTGATCGCCGGGTGCGGGTTGTAGTCGAGCACTTCAAAATCTTCATACGCATAGTCAAAGATTGAGGCTGGCCGACGCTTGATGTGAAGTGTTGGGTATGGCACAGGGCTGCGACTGAGTTGCAGATCCACCTGCTCCTGGTGGTTGCTGTAGATGTGGCAATCCCCACCAGTCCAGATGAAGTCACCCACGTCCAGGTCGCACTGCTGCGCCAACATGTGGGTCAGCAAGGCGTAACTGGCGATATTGAAGGGAACACCCAGAAAGATATCGGCGCTGCGTTGATAAAGCTGGCAGCTCAGGCGCGCGCGCGCGCCGCTGTGCTCGGCTGGCGCAACGTAAAACTGAAAGAACGCATGGCAGGGCATCAACGCCATCTGATCGAGCTCGGCGACATTCCAGGCGCTGACGATGATGCGCCGTGAGTCCGGGTTGCTCTTGAGCGTGTCAACCACTTGCGCGATCTGATCAACATGGCCACCACCAGGCTTGGGCCAGCTGCGCCACTGCACGCCGTAGACCGGGCCCAGGTCGCCGTCTTCTCGCGCCCATTCATCCCAAATAGTGCAGCCCCTCTCTTGCAGCCAGCGCACATTGCTGTCGCCGCGCAGGAACCACAGCAGCTCCACGATGATCGCTTTCAAGAAAACTTTTTTGGTGGTTACCAGCGGGAAGCCTTCGCTCAGGTTAAAGCGCATCTGATAGCCAAAAACACTGCGCGTGCCCGTGCCGGTGCGGTCGCCTTTGATGACACCGTTTTGCGCCACATGGCGCATGAAATCTTCGTATTGGGACCGAATAGGACGAGCGTTCATGACAGGCTTGAATTGTCGCAGTTCACCACGCGACCAGGATTGAGCAGGTTTTGCGGGTCGAGCGCTTGTTTGATAGCGCGCATCTGAGCCAGCGCTACCGGGGACTTGTAGTGGGTGAGGTGTTCAACTTTCAGGCTGCCAATACCGTGTTCGGCTGAAATCGATCCGCCAAATTTGGCTACGGCATCAAAAACGACCTGGTTGACTTGGGCTTCGTTGGCCTGCAGAAATTTTTCAGTGTTGGTGCCAGCCGGAGCTTGCACGTTGTAGTGCAAATTGCCATCGCCTAAATGGCCAAAGCAGACCACGCGAACGCCCTCGAAGTGCTGCGCGAGCAACTGATCGGTTTGACGAACAAATTCGGGGATACGCGAAATAGGAACCGAGATGTCATGTTTGATGTTCAGGCCCTCTGCCGCTTGAGCGAGGGTGATCGTTTCGCGGATTTCCCAGAAGCTGCGCGACTGCGCCAGGCTGCTGGCCAGTACCACATCTTTGACGCAAGCCGCATCCAACGCCGCTTGCATCAGTGACTCCAGCGCCTCGTTGGCTTGGGCAGGGTTGCTAAGGCTGGAGCTCTCAATCAGCACAAAATAGGGCGAGGCCAACTCCAGCGGCTGGCGCAGCTTGGGAAAGTGTTTCGCCACCAGGTTTAGCGGGAATTGCCCCATCAGCTCAAAACCCGTCAGGTCTGCCCCCAGATGCCGATGCGCCAAGCCCAGCAGCGTGAGCGCATCCTCGACGGTATCGAGCGACGCCCAGGCACCAATCTGCGCTACGGGCAAAGGGAAGAGCTTCATGGTTGCTGCGGTGATGATGCCCAGCGTCCCTTCAGACCCAATGTAGAGGTGGCGCAAGTCGTAGCCCGTGTTGTCCTTACGCAGGCCGCTCAGACCGTGCCAGACCTCCCCTTGCGCTGTGACCACCTCCAGACCCAGGCATTGTTCGCGTGTGTTGCCGTAGCGCACCACCTGTGTGCCACCGGCGTTGGTACCGAGGTTGCCGCCGACGGTGCAACTGCCCTCAGCACCCAGGCTCAAGGGGTAAAGAAACCCCGCTTCACGGGCCTTGTCCTGGGCTTGTTTGAGGATGCAGCCAGACTCAACGGTCATCGTGAGGTTGCCAGCGTCGATGCTGCGCACAGCCTGCATTCGCTGCATGCTCAGCACCAACTGGTGTCCCGTGCTGTCCGGTGTGGAGCCCACAACCAGCCCGGTGTTGCCGCCCTGGGGCACGATGCTGAGCTGGCTTGACGGGTTTTGCGCCCGGTGCTGCGCGCAAACCTGCACCACGCGGGCGACCTCTTGCGTACTGCCAGGGCGGACAACGGCCAGAGCCTTTCCCCTGCTGCGTTTGCGCCAGTCTTGCTCCCAGGCGCTCAGGTCGCCCTCGCACAGCACATGGGCAGCGCCTACGATGGCGCGGATTTGGTCAAGCAGTGTCTGCATGGTGGGCACGCGTTGGGTCAAGTTTGTTTTGAAGCCGCAGCCGCACGTGCAAGGCGCAAGCGGTAAAAAGCAGCAGGCATAGCCCAATCTCCAGCCATGCCAGTAGGCTGCTTAAAGGCGGGTCGCTCCAGGCACGCACCACGCCCTCGGTGAAATAAATCCAGACCAGCAGACTGACCCATCGGTAGGTGTACATGCGGTTTTTCAGCAGACCCGCCAGTGGCAGACACAAGGGCAAGACCTTGAGCGCCAGCCAGGAGCCGCCCGGGCGCAGCGGCGCGAGCAGCAGCTCCCACAGCAACCCCAGAACGATCAAGCCGATCAGGCTGGCGACCGCCAGCCAGCGGGTGCCGTCGATCACGCCAGTGGATGAAAAAAATGGGCTTTCGCTGGCTGAGTTCATGAGGGTGGCATCATAGCGGTATGGATCAACGCAAAGACCGGTTTTCAGCCCTGCAGCAATGGCTTGGCGACCTGCGCGAGACGCTTGCTGTGTTTCCCTGGCAAACCACCGCGGTCACCCTGCGCGAGCGCTTTCGCGAGGATCGTCTGGGCTTGACAGCCAGCAGCCTGACCTTCACTACCATCATTGCGCTGGTGCCCATGATGACGGTGCTTCTGGCTGTTTTAACCGCCTTTCCCATGTTTGCCAAGTTGCAGGTTCAGGTGCAGCAGTGGTTGGTGGCGAGCCTGATTCCAGACAACATCGCGCGCCAGGTTCTTGGTTACCTGACGCAATTTGCGGGAAAGGCCAGTCGGTTGGGGGGCTTAGGTCTTGGCGTCTTGTTGGTGACGGCTTTGGCGCTGGTGCTGACGATTGACCGCACGTTTAACGGGATCTGGCGTGTGCGAAAGCCGCGGCCAATTTCCCAGCGTGTGCTGGTGTATTGGGCGCTGATGACGCTTGGGCCGCTGACCCTGGCCGGCAGTATTTCCCTAAGCTCGTATGCCTTGAGCGCCTCCAAGGGTTTGGTTGGGGCTTTGCCAGGCGGGCTGGAGTTTTTGCTCTCGACGCTGCAATTTGTTGGTGTGGCAGGTGGGGTTGCTGCGCTGTACCACTACGTGCCCAACACGCAGGTCCGCTGGGCCCATGCGCTCAGCGGTGGCTTGTTTGTCGCCATCAGCCTGGAGATTGCCAAGCGACTTCTGGTGGCTTATCTGGACGCTGTGCCGACTTACTCCGCGGTGTACGGCGCTTTTGCCACTTTGCCGATCTTGTTGGTCTGGATTTACACCGCCTGGGTGATCGTGCTGCTGGGTGCCGTGATTGCAGCCTATCTGCCTACGCTCTTATCGGGCATTTCACGTGATGCCACCAAAGCACCTGGGTGGGCGTTTGTCTTGGCCTTGGAGGTGCTGCAGCATTTGTATGCGGCGCGCCAAACCGATCAAAAAGGTTTGACACAACAGCAGTTGGGTGAGGCGATGCGCCTTGACGCCTTACAGCTTGAACCGGTGCTTGAAGCACTGATTGAGCTTGACTGGGTTGCCCGATTGCAGGAGCCACAGCACCAGGCGCGCATCGCGCGCCTGGTACTTATTGCTGAGCCTGAGACCACAGCGCTTGAGCCGCTGTTGGTGTCTTTGCTGTTGGAGAAAACGCCGAGTACCAGCCGCCTGATGCAAGCTGGCGGCTGGCAGCGCCTGACCTTGCACGACGTGGTGCAAGTGGGGCTGTAACGGGATCTGGCCGCTAATTGCGCAGGCGCCAACGGGGTCACGTCGCGAAGGGCCAACCCTGAAGACCTTAGGTGCTCAAGCTTGCAAAAACGAATACAAAGCGCGCAAGGTGTCGTCAGGCGCCTCAGTCATGAGCGCGTGTCCAGAGCCAACTTCCACAATGCGGATGTCTTTGCCCGATTGCAGAGCGGTCTGGTAAAGATGTTTTGCATTCTTGGCAGGCGTCATTTGGTCTGCCTGGCCCAAAATCATCAAGACCTTGGCTTCGACCTGCATCATTGCCTGCTCGCCGTTGCGGTAGCTATCACACGCCACGAAGGCGTGGTGTAGCAGGTTCACCTGGCTGTTGCTGATCTGCACGCGCCGATTCAGGGCGCGGCCCGCACCCTTGACCCAGGTACCGGGGCCAAGGCCTGAAGGTGGTGGCGCAAGCAAGCTGTGCGAGTATTGGTTGATCAAGTCAATTGCATTGAGCGGTTGCGCGTCGGCCATGGCAAGCAGGCTGGGCGTGACCGCCATCGGGTAGCTGATGCCGACCAGGGCGAGATGGCTGACCTTTTCCTTGAGCCGGCTCGCCGCCTCCAGCGCGATCAGGGACCCCCAACTGTGGCCCACCAGGGCTACTTGCTGCAGGGCCAGCGTGTCCACCAAACGGGCCATCACATCGGCGGCGTCTTCAACCGTTGCAGGGGGTGTGCCCGTGCTTCGGCCGTGCCCGGGCAGGTCAAGGGCGAGCACGTTCCAGCCATGGTTGGCAAGATATCGGCTTTGCAGCGCCCATACGCTGTGGTCACACAGTGCACCATGGATGAACATCACAGTGCGCTGCTGGGCATTGGCGGTCTTGCCACCGGTGTAGGCGTAAATTGTTTGGCCGGGCAGGGAGATGTCCATGTTGCAGGGGCCCCTAGTTGTCCGCAATCAGGCGCCGCCCGAGGCTGATCACCTGGTCGTCCTGGTAACCCAGCGATTTGTAAAAAGCCAGCGCAGCCTGATTGCCTTCGCGCACCTGCAGGTTGAGCTTGGGACAGCCTGCCTCTCGAAGTAAATATTCACCTTTTTGCATCAAGGCCTTAGCGAGGCCTTTTCGGCGATGGGCTGGCGCCACGCCCAAATAGTTGACCCAGCCGCGGTGGCCTTCGTAGCCAAACATGGCGCTGCCGACGATCTCGCCGGCCTCTTCGCAGACCAGAAATAATTCTGGATTGACTGCCAGCTTGCGTTCGATATCTTTGTGCGGGTCATTCCAGGCGCGGGTGAGCCCGCAGTCGTGCCAAAGCGCCAGCACCATTGCCAGGTCGCCGGCCTTATAGGGACGGATCACCATCGCGCTCACGCTTTTTCTGCCGCCTTGAGGGCTTTCTTCAGGTCGTCGATCAGGTCTGCTGGATCTTCCAGACCGATGGACAAACGGATGGTGCCTGGCCCAATGCCGGCTTGCGCCAGCGCTTGGTCACTCATGCGAAAGTGCGTCGTGCTGGCCGGGTGGATCACCAGGCTTCGCGCATCGCCCACATTGGCCAGGTGGCTAAAAAGCTTTAAGGCCTCGATAAACACCCGACCCTGTGTGCGGCTGCCCGCGATGTCAAAGCTGAACACCGAGCCTGCGCCTTTGGGCAGTAATTTTTGTGCCAGCTGGTGACTGGGGTGTGTTTCCAGCATCGGGTGCCCGACCTGGCTGACCATGGGGTGCTTGGCCAAAAACGCCACCACTTTTGCGGTGTTGTCCATGTGGCGAGCCATGCGCAGAGGCAACGTTTCCAGTCCTTGCAGTACCAACCAGGCCGAGTGTGGCGACAGGCAAGCGCCAAAGTCACGCAGTCCCTCGCGTCTGGCGCGCAGTAAAAACGCGCCGACACTGGACTCTTGGTCAAACACCATGTCGTGAAAGCCGCTGTAGGGCTCGCTGAGTTCGGCAAAGCGCCCGGATTTTCCCCAGTCAAACTGTCCCCCATCGACCAGCGCACCCGCAATGACGGTACCGTGGCCGCTGAGAAACTTGGTCGCCGAATGCATCACCAGGTCTGCCCCAAGATCCAGGGGTTTCATCAGCCAGGGTGTGGTCAGTGTTGCATCCACAAGCAGGGGGATACCCGCCTCGTGAGCGATGGCGCTGATGGTGGGAATGTCCAGCACATCCATCGTCGGGTTGCCCACGGTTTCGCCAAAAAACAATTTGGTGTTGGGGCGCACGGCGTCGCGCCAGGCGTCGATGTCGCCGGGTTTGACGAAGCTGGTTTCAATGCCAAAACGGCGCAGGGTGTAATGCAAGAGATTTTGCGACCCACCGTACAAAGCGGTACTGGCCACAATATGCGAGCCCGCGCCCATGATCGTGGCAATGGCCAAGTGCAAAGCGGCCTGCCCGCTGGCGGTGGAGATTGCGCCCACGCCGCCCTCAAGTGCGGCGACTCGCTGCTCCATGACCGCGTTGGTGGGGTTGCTGATACGCGAGTACACGTGACCGCTGCGCTCCATATTGAACAGCGCAGCTGCGTGGTCGCTTGATTCAAAGACAAACGATGTACTCAGATGGATGGGCACAGCACGCGCACCTGTGGCGGGGTCGGGCGCAGCCCCCGCGTGCAGTGCGAGTGTGTCAAATCCGGGGTCGGTCAAGCCTGGCATGGGTTGGGTCTGGAAAGTTTGCTGAGGGTTTGATGGAGACGTATTTTTAAGGCCTTGATTGTGGGCTATATTCGCGCCATGGCATCGCACATCATAGAGGAGAACGCCTGTGAAAGTCAGTGACATCTTGAGACTCAAAGGTGGTGTGTTGTACACGTCTCGGCCAAGCGACCAGTTGATGGCCGCCCTGCAGATCATGCACGACCACGATATCGGCTCACTCGTGATCATGGAAGGCGGCGCGCTGGTGGGCATGGTGACGGTTCGAGAACTCACCAAGGTGCTGGTCAGGCAAGGGGGTGACATCAAGGCAATTAAGGTGCAAGACGTGATGGACCCGCAGCCCGTGGCCTGTTCACTTGAGACCGATATGAACGAGGTGCGGCGCATGATGCTCGAGTCGCATGCCCGCTACATGCCCGTTATGGACGGAACCACGCTGCTTGGCGTGATCAGTTTTCATGACGTGGCGCGGGCGGTGGTAGACAACCAGAACCTTGAAAATCAGATGCTTCGCGCCTACATCAGCGACACCCCGGTCTCCGAGCAGCGCTAGAAGTCAGTCCCCAAAAGCAGGGGCAGCGCTGTCATTCAGGCTGCCACTGAGCGCCGTGACGTAGAGCATAATTTCGCCCATGAGCGGAAACACCTTCGGCAACCTGTTTGCAGTCACCAATTTTGGTGAATCCCACGGCCCGGCCATTGGTTGTGTGATTGACGGTTGCCCGCCTGGCTTGCCCCTGAGCGAGGCAGATATTCAACCGGACCTGGATCGCCGCCGTCCGGGCACCAGCAAGTTTGTGACCCAGCGTAATGAGGCTGATGCTGTCGAAATCCTCAGTGGCGTTTACGAGGGGCACACCACGGGCACGCCGATTTGCCTGTTGATTCGCAACACGGATCAGCGCAGCAAGGACTACGGCGATATTGTTCAGACCTTTCGACCTGGCCATGCCGATTACACCTATTTCCAGAAGTACGGCCGGCGCGACCCGCGCGGCGGCGGGCGCTCCAGTGCGCGACTGACCGCGCCGATGGTCGCTGCTGGCGCAGTCGCCAAAAAGTGGCTCAAGGCTCAGCATGGCACCGAGTTTCTGGGGTGTATGGCCCAAATAGGAGAGCAGTCGATTCCCTTCGAGTCCTGGGACCATGTCGCTCAAAATCCGTTTTTTGCGCCTGTGGCAGACGTGTCTTCGCTGGAAGACTACATGGGCGCGCTGCGCAAATCGGGTGATTCTTGCGGCGCCCGGCTACGCGTCATCGCCCGCGCAGTGCCGATTGGGCTGGGCGAGCCATTGTTTGACAAACTCGATGCCGACATCGCCTACGCCATGATGGGTATCAATGCCGTCAAGGGTGTTGAAATTGGGGCAGGCTTTCGGAGCGTCACTCAGCGTGGCAGCGAGCACGGCGATGCGCTGACCCCCTCAGGATTTGCCTCCAACAACGCCGGTGGCGTGCTCGGTGGCATCAGCACAGGGCAGGATATCGAGGTATCGGTTGCCATCAAGCCCACCAGTTCGATTCTGATTTCCCGGCCGTCGATTGATACCCGGGGTCAAGCGACAGAGGTGCTGACCAAGGGCCGCCATGACCCCTGTGTGGGCATTCGCGCTGTGCCGATTCTGGAGGCTATGTTGGCGTTGGTACTGATGGAACACGCCCTGCGTCAGCGCGCACAGTGCGCTGATGTGAGTTCTGGCCTAGCCCCAATTGCAGCCCGACAGTCCGAGTAGAACTGCTGCGACATGAAGGCCAGGACATCACGCCGGGGGGCCTTTTTGCGGATCTTGCGCCTAGAGGCCCATTACTTCTGGCGCTACCCCCGTTTGCTGATCGCCGCACTGGCCGTGGTTTTGATTCCAGCCCTGTACATGGTGATTTACCTGGCCAGCGTGTGGGACCCTGCCTCAAAAACGGGGGCCTTGCAGGTGGGGCTGGTCAACCTCGACCGCGGTTTTGTTTACCGCGATCAGCCATTCAATGTTGGCCGTGATTTAGTGCAGCGCATCCGGGCTAAAGCAACCTTTGGTTATCGCGAGTTGCATGAAGAGGCCGCAGCCAGAGACCTGGTGCAAAAAGGGCAGTTGGCCTTTGCGCTGATCGTTCCACCGGACTTCAGCTCTAACGCAATTCCGGGTGCCCAAGCCGGTGCAGGGCGCCTGGTGGTTTTTGCATCCGAAGGCAACAATTTGACGGCGTCCAGCCTGGCGCGCCATTTCGCAGACGATGTTGCCCGCGAGGTCAATCAAAGTCTCAATGAACAGCGTTGGGCCCTGGTGCTGGAGGAGGCTATCGGCAGCCAGCAAAGTCTGGCGCGCCTGCGTGCGGGATTCGCTGAACTTCAGGAGGGTGCACAGGAAATCTCGGTAGGCAGTCAGCAGTTGGTGGAGCGTTCTCGCGAGCTTGCCAATGCCAGTGCCAAGCTGAGCGATGGTGTGAATGAACTCACCACCGGCAACCAGTCTTTGGCAGGCAGTTTGCGGTCGATGTATGCCAAGCGTCCGCGCAATTCCGAGTTGAATCGTCTGGACGACGGCGCCAAGGCACTGGCGCAGGGCGCCGGTGATCTGGGCAAGGGCGTAGCTGAGCTGCAAAAAGGCGTCGATGACTTGCAGCAAGGCATCGTCGGGTTTAAGGCGCAAGCGCAGGACAATAGTTTCGTGCCCGCGCCAGTCAGCGCAGGTTTGAATCAACTCGGCGATGGGGCCTTGGCCTTGGGTACAGGCGCCAAGGACCTACAGCTGGGGCAACGCAAACTGGAGGCTGGGGCCCTCGATTTAGCTGCGGGTGTGGCTAGCTTGACCACTGGTGCGCGCAGCTACCGAGCCGCTTTGGGTGAGATTACGACGCGATTGCCGGATGATGCACGTCTAAAAGAGCTCGGGCAGGGTGCCGAGAAAGCCAGCCAGGGTGCACAGGCGATCAGCGCCGGTGCTGAGCGTTTGGCCGAAGGCGTTCAGCACTTGAAGGGCGGCGTTGATTTGCTCAATGCCTCGATACCCACTGCAGCCAAAAAAATGGATGGCAATGCACAGGGGCTGGCCGGCTCGGTGATGCCGGTGATGGAGATGGCAGCGCCCGTTCGCAACAACGGCAGCGGCTTTGCGCCCAACATCATTCCTGGTGCCTTGTGGCTTGGTGCCAGCATGATTGCTTTTCTTTTTCGTCTGCGTGATTTGCCGCACAGCGTGCGAACTGCTGGCGCCTTGAGCCAGATGACCGCCAAGATTGCACTGCCGGCGGGCTTGGTGCTGGCACAGGCCATGGCCTTGGGGTTGTGTCTGGTTTGGCTGCTTGAGGTACAGGTCTTTGACATCACGGGCTTGGTTTTGAGCCTGGCTTGCGCTGCCCTGACGTTTCTGATGGTGGTTTACGCCTTGACGCGTGCCCTGGGCGATGCGGGCAAGGCCGTGGCATTGGTTCTGTTGGTTGTTCAGGTCTCGTCCTCGGGGGGCGTACTGCCGGTTGAGCTCAGCGGTGGCGTCTTCGCGATGGTCAGCGATTACCTGCCTATCACGTGGGTGGTCAAGGCGCTCAAGGCTTCTTTGTTTGGCGCTTACGGCGGGGCTTGGCTGCCCGACCTGCAGGTGGTTGCCCTGTTGGGCGTACTGGCTGCGCTGGCGGCGACCTGGTTGGGTCGATGGCGTTACGTCCCAGCGGCAGCACTGCGTCCTGCTCTGGATTTGTGATCATGGGCGTGCAGTGGTTTCCCGGGCACATGCACCTGACGCGCAAAGCGATTGCCGAGCGTGTCAAAGGGATCGATGTCGTCATTGAAATGCTCGACGCCAGGCTGCCTGGCTCCAGCGCCAACCCCATGCTGGCCGAGCTCACTGGAGAGCGGCCGGCACTAAAAATTCTGAACAAACAGGATCTCGCTGATCCCCAATGCACGGCGCTATGGTTGGCCCACTACGCAGGCATCAGCCAAACCCAGGCCATTGCCTTAGATGCCAACATGGCTGCGCCTGCCAAAGCGCTGATTGAGGCTTGTCACCAGCTGGCGCCGCATCGAGGAGGCATGGCTAAACCCATGCGGGTTTTGATTTGCGGCATTCCAAACGTGGGGAAGTCAACCCTGATCAACACGCTGACGCGACGCCGGGTCGCGAAAACAGGGGACGAGGCGGGCGTTACCAAACTGGAGCAGCGAATCACCCTGGCGCCGGACTTTTACCTCTATGACACGCCAGGTGTTTTGTGGCCGCGGATCATCGTCGCCACCAGTGGCTACAACCTAGCGGCCAGCGGTGCGGTCGGACGCAACGCCTTTGATGAGCAAGAGGTTGCGCTGCAGTTGCTGGTGTACCTGCGAGTGCACTATCCCAACGCACTGGCGGCCCGCTACAAACTCGCACAAGCCGGGCAGCACACCGAAGAGCATTTGCTCGAAGCCATCGGCCGTCACAGAGGCGCCATGGCCGCTGGTGGCCGGGTTGACTGGCAAAAGGCAGCCGAGATCGTCTTGCATGACTTTCGCTGCGGGGCGCTGGGCCGTATTAGCCTTGAGCGCCCCGACGAATATGCCCGCTGGTTGCTTGAAGGCCAGCGCCTGGATGCCCAAAGGCAGCTAAAAAAAGATGCTCTGGCCAATAAGCCTCGGGGGCGAAAAACCCAGCAAGAGCCTACCGAGTAAAGTTTGAGCCAAACCAGTGTTGAGCGCGATGTTCGCCTGGCAGTGCCGGGTGGCAAGCCGAGCGCTGTGCCAGAGTGGTGGAAGTCGCAAAACCGTATGGCTGCCCAGTGCCAGCGTATTGGGGCGGGTCTACGCCCGTGTAAGGGGTATGCTTTGGCGTGTGTCAATTGAGGCGTCGACTGGGTGGAGGTCAAGGATGCGTTTGAAGTTGCCTGTCGGTCCGGCCCGTGATGATCCGGATCCGCTGATCATCTACCACGGCGGTGGCTGTTCTGACGGTTTTGCTGCAGCCCTGGCGGCGTGGCTTTATTTCGATCAGCGTGCGACTTTTTTAGCGCTTGATCATGGTGACGTGCAGTCGGTCGATGACTTGCCTGGGCTCGCTGGGCGCGCGGTCTACATACTAGACTTTTCGTTTTCGGCGCAGATTCTGACTGCCATCGATGAGCGTGCTGCGAAATTGGTGATGCTCGATCACCATCAAAGTGCTGCCGCCAGTCTTAGGGGTTTTCAGTGTCGATGCGGCGTGGTGCACTTTGACATGACCCAGTCGGGTGCACGCCTGGCCTGGGATTTTTTCTTTCCTGATGTGCCGGTGCCGGAACTGGTGCGCTTTGTGGAAGACAGAGATCTGTGGCTTTGGCGTTATGC
>JAURGS010000480.1 GCA_030833685.1 Rhodoferax sp.
GGTCACAGCCGCCGATGGCGTCTAGCGGCCTGCTGCAAGCCAAAGCAGGCGCCGCCGACGACATTAAGAGCGCAACCGGGCAGTACGATAGCAGTCTAGGCGCCACCAGCAACGAACGCTCGGGGCGGGCTATTCTGGCGCGGGAAAAACAGTCCGACACCGGCACATACCACTACGTTGACAACCTGGCGCGCGCCATTCGCTACGCGACCCGGCAACTGGTGGATCTGATTCCGAAGATATACGACACGCAGCGCATTGCGCGGATTATCGGCATGGACGGTGAGACAGACCAGGCCATGATCGACCCAACGCAACCGATGCCGGTCAAGAAGATTCAGAACGAGCAAGGCATCGTCATCAAGAAGATTTACAACCCCAATGTCGGCAAGTACGACGTTGCGGTGACTGTTGGCCCGAGCTACATGACCAAGCGGCAGGAATCGCTCGACGCCATGAGCCAACTGTTGCAAGGCAACCCGCAACTGTGGGCTGTGGCCGG
>JAURGS010000481.1 GCA_030833685.1 Rhodoferax sp.
TGCCGGAAGCAGCGTTCAGTGCGTCGAGGATCAGTTGATCCTGGCGGCGACCGATGGCAGCACCAACCACTTGCACAAGCTCAGAGCGCTCGTCGAAGTTGACTTTGGCCTGGCTGAAGATGTCGCTGTACTCAGCGGCATTCCAGTCCTGCAAAGTGCAGGTCACGTTGGAGAAGCCAACGTTCATGGGAGTCACATCGGTTTGAGTGACTCGGGGCATGGCAACGCCACGGCCCACTTTAGGGAATCGGACGGAAGAACCTTCGACACCTCGACGCTGGCGCACAGCGCCCACCAGTTGGGCTTTGCCCTGGTAGGCTTGTTTAACCTCTGCGTCGAAGAGCGTCACAAAGGCGTTGGAGAGAGAAACGCTCATTTGATTACCTCATTCGGTTGATTGAAAAAACAGGTTTGTCGCTGCGGTGAGCCAGAAGCCTGGGCCGTTAGCTTGCTGTTTGCGTCAGCCACTCGTCAGCATCCACTGCGGTAAGGGTCGGTTG
>JAURGS010000048.1 GCA_030833685.1 Rhodoferax sp.
AACGGCAGCCCCTAAAAAGGCCCTTAAAGCGCCGGCCAAAAAACTAGCGGCCAAGCCAGTGGCGGCCAAAAAGCCGCAGGCCAGCCTTAATGGGGTTAAAAAGCCCGCTGCGCAACCGGCGGCTACAAAAAAAGCAGCGCCCAAGTCGTCGCTCGCATCCTCGGCGGTGCGCAAGCCAGCTGCCAAGGCGGCGGCCAAAGTGACGGCCCCCGTAAAGGCTGCCAGCGTTCAAAGAGCGCCAGCAGCCCAAGAAGTCTCTCCAGTGAAGTCAGCCAAAGTGCCCAAGAAATTAAAGTCAGTCCCCGCCACCTTCCAGTCTCCTAATCCTGCAACCTTGGCTGAACTTGGCATGCCGGTGCGAACCGGCCGTCCGTCCTCGCGGCTTGTGCAGCTGACCGTGCCATCCATCAGCCAGGCGGTGGCCACAACGGGTGCCAAAGCCAGCTTTACGCCGATGGTGCAGACGCAGCCAATCGTCTCGCCAGCACCCTCGACCGTGAAGAAAAATCGAAGACTTGCGGACAACTGGCAGAAAAAGCCGGTCGAGCAGTTGTCGGACGACGAAGTGATCGCCATGTCAGATGACCTGTACATGAACGATGTGCAGCTGGCCTTCTTCCGCTTGAAGCTGCTTTCGCTCAAAAGCGACATCCTCAACAATGCTGACAAGACCACCGAGACCTTGCGCAGCGACACGGTCATCGTGCCCGACCCAGCCGATCGTGCCACGATTGAGGAGGAGCATGCGCTTGAGCTTCGCACGCGTGACCGCGAACGCAAATTGCTCAAGAAAATTGAGCAGTCCATTGCCATGATTGACGCTGGAGAATACGGTTTCTGTGATGAAACCGGCGAGCCTATCGGTGTGGGCCGCTTGTTGGCGCGGCCGACTGCGACGCTGTCACTTGAGGCCCAGCAACGCCGCGAGCTCAAGCAGAAAATGTTTGGTGATTGACTTTTGTCCCAGGCCGCAGTACCAGAGCGCCCGAGATGAGCAACCCAGAAAAGCGTCCGGCCTTATTTGGTAGGGTGGCCCAGCTGGTTCGGGGGGCTCGTGCGCAGGAAGCGCCGCCTGAAGCCAGTGAGTCTTTGCAGCAGGCCGAAGCCGGCAAAGAGGCGCTGCGCCGCATGCTCGAGCGCAAACGCCACAACGACGCCATCCGTGAGCGTGAATTCAACGCGCTGCGCAAAATCCTCAAAGCCGAGGTGGCTGTCAAAAAAGGTTCCTCTGAGCAAGACTCCATCATGCGCGAAGCCACGGCGTATTCGGATTTCGATGAGCGCGCGCAGACCCTTAAGAAAATTGACGACATTGAGTCGCAAATGTCGCGCCAGTGGTGGAAGGTGCAAGCCGGCAGCGGTGCGACCAAACAAGCCCCTTTTGAGGCTGGCTCGAGCATCCTGCCCTTGCAGACGGCGCCCGGCTGGCAGCTGGATGCGCAAGACGATTTTCCGCCCACATTGGTGCTGGGCAAGCCAGACGATGGCACTCTGGGCCTGGAGTTTGATGGGCTGGACGACTTGCACAGCATCGGGGGCAGTGTGCACAGCGCGTTTTCCGAGTCCAAGATGGTCTCGGTGGAGCGCGGACAGACGCTCTCAGATCCTGTGCTGGCAGATGTGGCGGTTTTATTCGCGCAAGGCGATGATGCGGGAACCGAAAAAGCGCTGCTATCGGCGCTACGGGGCCCCGACTCAAAACCCGAGGTTGTTGAGCCCTGGGCGGGTGCTTTATTTGATTTTTACCGATGCCTGAACAAGCAGCAGGCGTTTGAACAGTTCGCCCACGAGCATGAGGCCCGTTTCGGGCGCCAAGCACCGCGATGGGACGCTTTCGCATCTTCTGCAGCCGATGGCGTTGCCGGCGGCGAGCCGCTGGAGGCGCTCTCGACACTGCAAATGACCGCGCGTGAGGCTGAGTCGCTGGCAGATTCAAGC
Source organism: Rhodoferax sp. (assembly GCA_030833685.1). Lineage (GTDB taxonomy): Bacteria > Pseudomonadota > Gammaproteobacteria > Burkholderiales > Burkholderiaceae_C > Rhodoferax. The sequence continues at coordinate 1,939 of JAURGS010000048.1, forward strand.
GCTGGCAGCTCGCCATTACCTACGCCGCAGCGGCCTGCCAAAGCCAAGGCCTGCGGCGAACTCAAGGGCGAGATTATTGGTGACTGCGATGCGATGCTGGAGTCGATCAACAGCCAGTACCCCGGTAGCGGGCCTTTGGTGGTTTCCTGTGCCGAGCTGGTGCGGGCGGACTTTGCCGCCGCGGGCAGCATCCTGAATTGGTCCGCGCACGCCAAGGCAGCGGGTATCGATATTGAGCTGCGCAAGGTCTCGCGCCTGGTCGCCGCTTTTTTTCTGCTGATTGGCATCAACGAATATGCGTTGATTCGCACCCGAAGCGATTAGGCGCTGAGCGACGATGGATCAATTTCACGGCACCACCATCATCGGCGTTCGCCGCGCAACGCCGCAGGGCGTACAAGTCGCCCTGGGGGGTGATGGTCAGGTCACGCTGGGCAACACGGTGGTCAAGGGAAGTGCGCGCAAGGTGCGCAAACTCTACAACGGGCGGGTGCTGGCTGGCTTTGCTGGGGCAACAGCCGATGCATTCACCCTGTTTGAGCGTTTTGAGGCTAAGTTGGAAAAACACCAGGGCCAACTCGTGCGCGCGGCCATCGAGTTGACCAAAGACTGGCGAACCGACCGGGTGCTCAGGCGCCTGGAGGCCATGTTGGCCGTGGCTGACCACAGCGCCTCCTTGATCATCACCGGTAATGGCGATGTGTTGGAGCCCGAAGATGGCATCGTCGCCATCGGCTCTGGCGGCGCTTTTGCCCAGGCCAGTGCCATGGCTTTGCTCAATCACACGGACTTGCCAGCGCAAGATATTGTGCGGCGTTCCCTGGAAATTGCAGGAACGATTTGCATCTACACGAACATGAATCACACGATTGAAGTCTTGTGATGCCCGGTCTGTGCCTAAGCGTGTTCGGTGGGTATGCACCAGTGACTGCTTGGGTCGCGCCTTAAGCCTTTTTGATTTGGAATCCCTTGACGCATGTCTTCTTTGACACCCCAGGAAATCGTTGCTGAGCTCGATCAGCACATCGTCGGTCAAAACCAGGCTAAACGGGCTGTTGCGATTGCCATGCGCAACCGCTGGCGCCGCCAGCAGGTGCAAGGCGAGTTGCGCAGTGAGATCACGCCCAAAAACATTCTCATGATTGGCCCAACTGGCGTTGGCAAAACTGAAATTGCCCGCCGGCTGGCCCGTCTTGCGCAGGCGCCTTTCATCAAAGTGGAGGCAACAAAGTTCACTGAAGTCGGGTACGTGGGCAAGGATGTGGACTCCATCATTCGCGACCTGGCTGATATTGCGGTCAAGCAAACCCGCCAGGAAGAAGCGGAAAAAGTTAAAGCCAAGGCGCAAGATGCAGCTGAGGAGCGCATACTGGACATCCTGATCCCCATGCCGCGCGGCGAGTTGTCTGGGTCGTCAGCACAGAACCCTCAGAGCACGGCGCGTCAGACTTTTCGCAAGAAACTGCGCGAGGGACAGCTCGATGCGCACGAGATTGAAATCGATCTGGCCCGTCAAGCGCCGCAACTCGAAATCATGGGGCCAGCGGGCATGGAGGAGATGACCGAGCAACTGCGCGGGATGTTTGGCATGCTCAACCAGTCGAAGAAAGAGGCCCGCAAGTTGCCCATTCGTGAGGCCATGCGACTGCTGGTGGACGAAGAGGCGGGCAAGCTGCTCAACGAGGAAGAAATAAGGACGCTGGCCTTGCGCTCGCTGGAGCAAAACGGCATCGTCTTTATCGACGAAATTGACAAAGTCAGCTCCCGCTCAGAGGGCAGCGGCGCAGAGGTCTCGCGCCAGGGGGTTCAGCGTGATCTGCTGCCGCTGGTGGAGGGCACGACGGTCACCACCAAGTACGGCTTGGTCAAGACAGACCATGTTTTGTTCATTGCCTCTGGCGCTTTCCATTTGAGCAAGCCCAGCGACCTTATTCCTGAGCTTCAGGGGCGTTTCCCAATCCGGGTTGAACTCAGCTCCTTGTCGGTGCAGGACTTTGTGGCCATTCTCACGCAGACGGCCGCTTCCCTGGTCAAGCAGTACCAGGCTTTATTGGCCACAGAGGGCGTGGAACTTGAATTTGCGCCGGATGGTATTTCTCGCCTGGCCCAAATTGCGTTTGAGGTCAATGAGCAGACCGAAAACATCGGTGCCAGACGCCTGGCGACCGTGATGGAGCGGCTGCTCGATGATGTGAGCTACCACGCTAGTGCACGCGCCGGCCAGCGCATAGGTATTGACGCAGACTACGTCAATGAGCGACTTGAAGCGCTGAGCAAGAATGAGGACCTGAGCCGCTACATTCTTTGACTGCCACGCCGCCTGCTAGCAGCGGCCTTGCGTGTGCGCTGGGGTGGCTTTGTGCGATTTTTGCCGGTGACTTGCGCCTAGCGTCGGGCCCTGCGGCCAAGCGTGCCGTGCTGCGTGGCGCCTGTGGCGTGTGTGTTGTAATCTTGTGATGGTTCGCTTCATTTTGGTAAGGATTGATCGGTGCAAACGCAGCGCGTTCTTGTAATGTCATGACAGATCAGACGGCGGCCCCAGACGAGCAGGATTCGCAAGATAGGCGGGTTCTGCTGGTGCACGACACCAGCGCAGAGCCCGCCCTTTGGCGCGCTGTACTGGGAAAGGGCTGGGCTCTGAGTGCCGCCACATCCGAGGGTGATTTAAGGCGAGAGCTGGGCGGCCCCGTTTTGCCAGATCTGGTGATTGTCGAAGTCAGCGACTATGCGGGCTCAGGGCAGGTGATTGTTGAGGGTTTGCGCAGCAATCCCACAACCCAGAAATTGCCGGTGATGGTTGTCGTACCGCGCGACGGCGAACGGGCAGAGTTGATTGCACTCAGCGACGGCGCTGATGAGGTGCTGCGCCACCCCCTGTCCGTTCTGAGCGCGCGTGCGCGTGCATGGCGAATCGTCAATGCGGGGCCTGATCGCTTACCACCACCGTTGCTGCAAAAGCTGCCCATGATGCCCGATGACTTTGGGCTTGCTGAGCTTCCCCCCGCCTTCATGGTTTTGCTGCGGGTGTACCCAGACGGTTTGATTCTGATCGCGCCTGGCGGACGGCTGGTGGCTTGGAGCGACGAATTCACCGCGATGTGGTCGGTCGACCCCGCCACGCTAGGGGCCATGACCTTTGGGCGGCTTCGTGAAGTCATGGCCGAGCAGCTTGACTCGGAACGCTTCGGCAATGGCGCACTTTCCAAAGAAAAAATCGATGACTTGCTTGCTGGCCGCGAGGGCGATGTCAAAACCAAGTCGGGCCGTTACCTGCGGCTGATGCCAGTCAATGTGGGCCTGCCGTCCGTTGAGAGCTTGCAGGTAGATTGTTGGCGTGATGTGACTGAGGTCTACACCAAGCAGGATTGGCGACTGGATGCATTCATTGATAAATTGATGAATGCGTTGCCTTACCAGGTGTATGTCAAGGATCGGGAGTCGCGTTTTGTTCGGGTCAATAAGCATGTCGCCACGCGCCTGGGTTTGAGTGACCCCGCGCAAGCTGTTGGACTCAGCGATGCGGATTTTTATAGTGAGCCCCATGCCCGGCGCACGCGTGAAGAAGAAATCGCCTTGCTATCCTTTGGGAAACCCTTGATCGGACAGATTCATCATGAATCTATGGTCGACGGACGGCGGCAATGGAATATGTCGACCAAGGTGGCGCTGCGAGATGCCAGTGGTGCCGTTGTTGGCCTGTTCGGTATGTCCAATGATGTGACCATTGAGCGTGAACACCGCCAGGCCATTCGCGACTTGGAGTCTTTTGCGCACTCGGTGGCGCACGATCTGCGGGCACCAACCAGAGCGGTTGAGGGCTTTAGTCAACTGCTGGCCAACGCCGAGGCTGAGCTGAGCGAGGCGCAGCGAACAGACTACCTGGGTCGCATCAACCAGGCCGCTAAGCGCATGGATCAGATCATTGACAACATCCTGCGTCTGTCCAGAATTACTTATGCGACGCTAGAGCGTTCCCAAGTCGATTTCACTGCTCTGTGTTCGGACGTTGTGGCAAGTCTGCGGCAAAGCTATCCCGATCGCCCTTTCAAAGCCGAAATTCAGGAGGGGATGAAGGTCAGCGCCGACCGTGGCCTGCTGTTGATTGCCATGACCAACTTGCTCGATAACGCCGTGAAGTACAGTGCCAAAGCCGATGAGCCCACGATTCAGGTAGGGCAGATCCAGCGTGATGGCGAGACCTGGCTGTATGTTCGTGATAACGGCGTGGGGTTTCACGAATCTGAGATGGGCACGATATTCGACCAGTTTCACCGCTTGCGAACGAAAGCTCAGTTCTCAGGCTCGGGCATTGGCCTGGCAACCGTCAAACGCGTTATCGATAAGCACAACGGGGACATCATCGTCAAGGCCGTACCCGATGAAGGTGCCTGTTTTTACTTCAAGTTCAGCCCAAGTCAGAGCCCCAGACTCGCTGCCAAGTAAGGCAGCCCCTGTGCCCCAGAGGAAAGGGTGGCTGACAAGCCGGCCAGGTGCAGATTGGTGGGGTTTAGGCAGAGTTATCCCGCTGGATTTCAGCGACCGGTAGCCAAAGGATAAAAGACGAGCCTTGGCCGTGCTGGGACTGGACTTCCAGCCGGCCACCGTGTAGTGCGAGGATTTCGCGCACGATGCCCACACCCAAGCCCGTGCCTGGAATGTTGCCGGACTTGTCTGCTCGCCAAAAGCGCTGGCCAATTTGCTCGAGTTGGCTGGGCGTCAGCCCAATGCCGTGGTCGCGAATTTCGACACCCACCTGTTTGTCTTGTTCCAAAACACTTACCCGTATCGGCCCGCCTTGCGGTGAATATTTTTGGGCATTGTTCAAGACATTGAGCAGCGCTTGGCGCAGCTTGTCGGGATCGGCAAACACCGAGGGGGCCTGCGAGCTTAGGTTGATCTCCAAGGGCCAGCGGTCGCGGTCAAAGTCCAGGTCTTTGATGACCGCCTGGGTAAGCGCCCCCAAGTCCAGTGCTTGGAAATGCATGTCCTGAGTCCCGCGCCCTTCAATGCGCGCGATATCCAGCAGTTCATTGACGATTTTGACCAGTGCCCCGGTGTGCCGGTAAATGGTTTCGAGCAACTCTCTTTGGGTTTGGGCATCCAAGTCCATTTGTAGCAGCAGTTCGCCAAAGCCATGAATACTCGTCAGCGGTGTGCGTAGCTCGTGTGCCGCGTGCGCAAGAAATTCGCTTTTAAGTCTGTCCACCTCAGCCTCATAGGTGATATCCCTGAAGTACAAGATTTGCGACAGCGCTTGGCTTTGCGCTCGACGCGCCTTGATTTGAAGCACCCGTTTGTCAGGGCCTTTGAGGTGAACAATTTGTTTTCTTTCATCGGGGGTTTGGCCTTCACTCATTGCGTCGAAGGATTGAAATGCGAGGGGGCCCTCGTCCAGGCAAACCTCGCGCAAGCGTTGCTCCAAAACACCCTGCTCCTGATGCCGCAGGTCGGCAAGCGTCCATCCCATCATCGCCAGGAACGCGGGGTTGGCGAACTCCAGGCGATGCTCAGCGTTGAGTGTGACCAATCCGTCCGGGTTCAGGTTGAATATGGCATCGAGCTGCTCGGTTCGGTTGACCAGCGCGGCCTCTTGCTTTCGCAGTTTTTCAACGCTCCAGGACAGCTCAGAGTGTTGTTGGTGCAGTTTGGTCGAGGCCAGATTCAGGGCTGTTGACAACATGCTGATTTCAAGCGTCGCGTCGTTGATGGCCAGTTGCTGGCCGCGGGTTTGCTCTAGCCGGGTGGCGAACTGGCTGGCTTGTGTAATGGCGGCGACAGGGCCTTTGAGCGCCAGGTAAATCATGAGGCTGGCTAAGGTCGTGGCCAGCACAATACCCAAGACGGCGCTTTGCAGGAAACTTCTCTGCAGCGTTTGGATCGAACTGCTGTCAATATGAACAGCCACCCAGCCAACCAAGACGCCACTGCTCACGGGATGCCAGGCGACCAAGCCGTAGCCATCTGAAACACTTGCTTGTTGAACGGAGGGCTTTTTGTCCGACGGGGGTCTTATGCGCGTTCCTGGTTTGTCGTAAACCCTTTCATTTTGCCTGGCGGCGCGTTTCACGAAGTGACTAAGGAGTAGACCTTCGGTGTCACTGATCTGGATTCTCAAGGCGTCGTCGAATTCAACCGATGCGGCTAAGAGGTTGTCCAAGGCATCAAACTGTTTGGCAACGATGTCATCAGCGACGGCGCTAGCCAGCGTGCCCGCTATCGCAAGAGCCCGTCGCTCAGCGCTGGCTTGCGCGGCATTGGTTTGCTGCCGGTAGGCAATTGCCGCCTGCAAGGCAATGGCCGCCACCAGACCCAGACAGGTCAGCAGCATCAGGCGCACCATGAGGCGCTGGGGCAGTCCGACTTTCATGGACGTGCCCCAACTGGCCTCTTGATTGAGGGTTTGTTTTTCAGTGGCGCTTGGGTGTTCTCGAGTTGGCCGTCTCTGGGGCTCATGGTGGGCGCAAAGCCTCGCTGCATTGGATTGTGGTTTTTTTGGACGTTAACAGAAAGCCCTAAGCTGCTACGACCTTGGCCAACTCACACGGCGAGGCCCAGTCAATAAACCCGTGAGGCTTGTGCAGCTGCCCCTGGTCTTGGGCGATTAGCCACAAAGCATCAAAGCCCGCTGCTGGTCAGAACCTGCCAGATATGTTGCGCCTGTTCGGTGGCGGGGCCCTTAAGGCGTCTGGCGATCAGTTGCATGGCGGCGCTGGGCAGTTGATCACTGAGCTCGGTGAGCTGCCCTTCCTCGATAGGGCGGCGGGCCAAGGTGTGCGGCACCCAGGCCACACCCAGGCCCGCTGCCGCCATGTGCAATGCAGCGATGGTGAGCGCGGTTTCGGTACGGTGGCGCACACCGTCCAAGTTGTCTAGTCTGGGCAGGATATCGCGATGCATGAGTGTTCCCATGAACACATCTTGCGGGTAGGCGATGATGGGCAGCTGGCCAGCGGCCAGGGCTTGGTCAAGTTGTTGACGATGCGCAGTGCCAAACACCGGCACCAGACGGTCCAGTCCTATGACGTGCTGTTCTAGCAAGGAGCTGTCCACCAGCGGGGCAATCGTTGCCGTGCCATAGGTGACGGCGATATCGGCTTCCTTGCTCATGAGTAGTTTGAAGCAGGCGTCCCAGTTTTCTGAGCGAAGCGTGATTTGCTCATGTTGGCCAGGGCTGAGCTGATTGATCAGGATGTGTCCATGGCTGGTGGTGATCGAGTGTTGGCTTACCAGCACGACAGGCTTGCTTGCATCGGCTGCTTGGTAGCGCAGTTCGCTGGTGAGCGCGCGCAGTGAAAGCGACAGCTGCTGGATCCTGTCTTTCGCCAAAAGTACGGCTGGACGCAATTGGGCGGGCTTTGTCGAGCGGTCTAGGATGGGCGCACGCAGATAGTCCTCGATCAGAGCGATGCGCCGCGAAAAGGCGCTTTGCGTCAAAAACCGGTGTTCACTGGCTTGTTGCAGCGACCCGTGTTCCATGATCGCCAAGATGTCTTCAAGCCATTCAAGTCGCATGCGAAGCAGGCTGCGTTGCGCAGCAGAGGGCATGCGTTGGAGCCATCCCCGACCTAAGCCGCAGCCTTGTAAAAATGAGTTTTTTGCCTGTTGATTCCACTTGTTTAGAGCTAATTTTCTAAATCACTTTTTAAATCAAAGGCAGCAATTGAGGTTAAATATTTAAACATGATGATATTGCATTTTGCACGGGCCAAATTGCATGTTCCAGGCCATGGCTGCCCTATAAACTGGACGCGATATTTCTGGTGCTGGAGTTCAAATATGCAGTTAGCGCGTTTTCCGCGGGTTCGTCTAGGTCATTTGCCGACCCCCCTGGAGCCCATGCCTCGTTTGAGCAAGGCCTTGGGTGGGCCCGAGCTGTGGATCAAGCGCGACGATTGCACTGGCCTGGCCACTGGGGGTAACAAGACGCGCAAGCTGGAATTCTTGATGGCCGAGGCCCAGGCCCAAGGTGCTGACATCGTCATCACGCAGGGCGCAACCCAGTCCAACCATGCGCGCCAGACTGCCGCTGCTGCCGCACGCCTGGGTATGGATTGCCATGTCTTGCTGGAAGACCGGGTGCAAACCGAGGACCGCGAGTACTACTACAACGGCAATGTGTTGCTTGATCGCCTGCATGGTGCAACCGTTCAGGCCTATCCCGCTGGGCTGGACATGAACGCCCAGGCCGTGGTTGTGGGGGAGCAGTTTCGCAAGCAAGGCCGCAAGCCCTACGTGATTCCGGGCGGCGGCTCCAATGCCACGGGTGCGCTGGGCTACGTCTTGTGTGTTCAAGAGATGGCCCAGCAAGCGCTGGACAAGCATCTGGCTTTTGACCAGATGGTGATGGCCACGGGTAGCGCGGGAACGCAGGCCGGGCTTGCTGTGGGACTGAAGCTTTCCAATTCGGACATGGGTTTACTGGGCATCAGTGTTCGCATGCCCAAAGCGCAACAAGAGGCCAATGTGTTGCGCCTGGCCCAGGCAACCGCTGCCAAGCTGGGCCAGCCTGATCTGATGCAGGCCGAGGATATTGTGGCCAACAGCGATTACGTCGGCTCAGGCTACGGCAAGCCCACTCCAGATGGTCTTGAGGCCATTGAGTTGTTTGCCCGCCATGAAGGCATTTTGCTGGACCCGGTGTATTCGGGCAAAGGCGCTGCCGGTTTAATTGACCTGATTCGCAAAGGGCACTTTTCTCGCGATCAGCGTATTGTTTTTTTGCACACGGGCGGCGCCATTGCCTTGTTTGGGTATTCATCGGCGTTTGCCTATGGTCGGGATGTCATTGCGCCGGCAACTGTGGCGTGATGGTGGTTGGCGTGCCGCAAAGGCGGCTCTTTTGGTGGTCCTAGTGGCCAAATAATTTTTATTCAAGAGGAGTTCTTATGAAGTATTCACCCATCTCCAAAGCTTGCCTTTCGATAGGCGCTGTAGCCATGGCCTCTGTCATGGCACATGGCTCTGCAGTGGCGGCAACCACCCTGCGCTTGTCCACTTACGTTAACGAAGTGGACATCCGCTACGACGGCTTTAAAAAGTTTGCCGAACTGGCTGCTGCAAAAACCAACGGCCGGGTCAAGGTAGAGATCTTTCCATCATCAACCCTGCATGGCTGGAGCGAAGGCGTGGACGCGGTTCAAGGTGGTGTTTCGGACATCAGCTGGATGCCCGCAGACAAGCGCTTGCCATGCTACAGGGTCACCTCGCTGTACCCAACGACCGTCAATCTCGACGGGCAGATTGAAATGGATGCGGCCTACGCTGGCCTCATGAAGGACGAGGCCGCCAAGGTGGGTTTGGTGCCGCTGATTAACTCCAATTACTCCTATGACCAGGAGTGGTGGTTCAAGGGCCGCGTTGCGGACCTGAGCAAGCTCGACGGCAAGCTGGTGCGCTCGATTGGGCCGCTGGTTTCCATGATGATTGAGACATGGGGCGGCAAGCCCGTGTTTATTGCACCCAAAGAGGTGTTTCAGTCAGCTGAGCGCGGTGTGGTTGATGGCATCAACATGGGTGTTGCCACCTACAGCTCTTGGAAGTTGTGGACTGTCATGCCTTACATGGTCAATGGATCGCTGTTCTACGGCAATATCAACTACATGATCAACAAAAAGAAGTTTGATGCTTTGTCTAAAGAAGATCAGGCCGGTCTGTTGGCTGCGGCCAAAGAGTCTGAAGTCTGGCTCAAGCCACGCTATGAAAACTGGGTAGACGCACAGGTGGGCAATGCGGTCATGAAAGGCGGTGGTGCTGCCGTGAGTTTGCCCAAAGAGCAGCGTATTGCCTTGATCAACAGCGTGCAGAAGAAGTGGGATGTCGAGGTCGACAAAGCCTGTGGAGCGGCGCTCGCCGGCCAGGTGCGCACGCTGTTTAGCAAAAACAAGTAAGCTCTGTGCCAACGCCCCGTCAAGCCATGTGATGGCATCGGGGCGTTTTTACGACCTGAGGAGACCGACATGATGCTGGCCCTGGATCGATTTTTGGCACGCTTTGCCGTGTGGTTGGCATACGCCGGTGCATTTGTGGTTTTTGTGCAGGTGGTGTGGACGTCTTACGGCGTCATGATGCGCTACGCTTTTGGCAGACCCGATGCGTATGTGACTGAAGCCACTGCGCTGCTCTTGTTTCCGGTGGCCTTTCTCGGTCTGGCCTATGCCATGAAAGAGGACGCTTACCCAAGGGTGAGCTTTTTGCTGGACGCCACACGTGGGCGAGCCGTCCATAAGTGGATCAAGACGCTCACAGACCTGGTGGTGGTGGTGGTCGGCGTTTATTTCAGCTTGGCTAGTGTGGATGCGGCCATCAAGTCGTTTCACTCGCAAGCGGCGTCCGAAATTTTGTTGTGGCCACGCTTGTATTTCTGGGTACCCAGTGCCCTGGCCATCGTTTTGTTCACGGTTTTCGCGGCGGTGCGCCTGTTTTTGCTTTGGCGCCCCGAAGCCTTGGCCCGCAAGGAGTAAGCACGATGGAATGGTATTGGGTTGGACTTGGGTTGTTGACCCTGTTGGTGTTCTTCATCGGCGTGGGCGTGCCCATTCCATTTGCCTTGGCCGCTGCAGCGATGCCGTTTTTGTTGCAGGTTCAGGGTTGGTCTACGTCCCTGGTCAGCACCGAGCTCAAGCTGTGGGGCGTGTGGATTGATTACATTTTGCTAGCAGTGCCGATGTTTGTTTTCATGGGCGAGCTGATTGGTCGGTCAACCATTGGGCCGAACCTGTACCGCCTTTTGCATCAGGGTTTTCGTGTCCGAGGCTCTGCAGCTTACGGCAGCATTGGTGCGTGTGCTGGCTTTGGTGCAGTGTGTGGTTCATCCATGGTCGGCTCCCTGACCATTGGGGGCATTGCCTTGCCTGAGATGATCAAACTGGGCTACCACCCGCGCCTGGCCAGTGGCGTGCTGGCAGCTGGCGGCACTTTAAGTGTCTTGATTCCGCCGAGCCTGATTTTGCTCTTCTATGGCATTGTGACTGACCAATCCATCGGTGAGCTTTTCATCGCGGGTGTGGTGCCTGGACTGTTGCTGGTCAGCCTGTTCGTGGTGGTGGTCTTGATATGGGGTCGCCTCTATCCGCATCATGTTCCAGATGCCGACCCTAATGAGCGTTGGACCTTGATGCAAATTGTTCGCACCATGGGCCCTATTGCTGCGATTGGTGCGGTGATCACGGTATCTATTTACACCGGCATTGCCACGCCAACCGAAGCCGGTGGTGTCGCGGCTTTGTTGACACTGGTGTTGGCTGTTTGGGTGGGCGAGCTGCGTTGGAGGCACTTTGTTGAAGCCTTGATGGCGACCATGAAGACCATGGGTTACCTGGGTTTCTTGTTGTCAG
>JAURGS010000049.1 GCA_030833685.1 Rhodoferax sp.
AAGGTGGATTACGAAGAGGAAGGCTCGGGCGGTGGCGGTTACGCCAAAGTCATGAGCGAGGGTTTCCAGGCGGCGCAGCGTGCCATGTATGCGCAACAAGCCAAGGACGCTGACATCATCATCACCACCGCGCTCATTCCGGGTAAGCCTGCGCCCAAGCTGATCACGGCTGAAATGGTTCAAAGCATGAAGCCTGGCAGTGTCATCGTGGACATGGCGGCTGAGCAGGGTGGCAACTGTGAGCTCACGGTTCCAGGTGAGGCGGCGGTTCGTCATGGTGTGACCATTGTGGGTTATACCGACCTGGTAAGCCGCTTGTCCAAGCAGAGCTCTACCCTGTACTCGACCAATTTGTTGCGGCTGACAGAAGAGTTGTGCAAAGCCAAGGATGGCGTCATTAACGTTAATTTTGAGGACGACGCCATTCGTGGCCTGACCGTCATCAAGGAGGGTGCTGTAACCTGGCCGGCGCCGCCGCCCAAATTGCCAGCCGCGCCAGTGGCCAAGCCAGCGGCTTCGGGAGTACCCAAGGCGCCCGCGCATGGCCACGGTGCTGGCCAGCCCATGTCAGTTAAATCCTTGGCCACTGTTTTTGGTGTGGGCGCGATTTTGTTCTGGCTGGTGGGTGCTTACGCGCCAGCGAGTTTCTTGTCGCATTTCACGGTATTTGTGCTGGCCTGCTTTGTGGGCTATATGGTGGTTTGGAATGTCACGCCGTCCTTGCACACGCCCTTGATGAGCGTGACCAATGCGATTTCTTCGATCATCGCCATTGGTGCTTTGGTTCAGGTTGCACCCCCGCTGGATGCGGCAGGAGCCGCCGGTCGACCCAGTGGCTTGATTCTGAGTCTGTCGGTGCTGGCTTTGGTGCTCACTGCAATCAACATGTTTGGTGGCTTTGCAGTGACCCGTCGCATGCTGGCCATGTTCCGTAAGTAACCCACAACAAGAAGGAGCAGAGATGACTGCCAGCCTCGCGTCCATGGCCTACATCGGGGCCACGATTCTTTTTATTCTGAGCCTGGGTGGCTTGTCCAACCCAGAGACTGCACGCCGCGGCAACTTATTCGGCATGATCGGTATGGCCATTGCCGTGTTGGCCACCATCTGGGGGCCGCGCGTGACCGGTGCAGGCGTGGCTTACATCGTGGTGGCTCTGGTGATCGGAGCCAGTGTGGGCCTTTATGCGGCCAAAAAAGTTCAGATGACCCAAATGCCGGAGCTGGTTGCGTTGATGCACAGCCTGGTGGGCCTGGCCGCGTGTTTGGTTGGATTTGCCAGTTACGTGGATACCTCGGTGGCTTTTGAGGGGGCTGAAAAAGTCATCCACGAGGTAGAGATCTATATCGGCATTTTGATTGGCGCGGTCACATTCAGCGGCTCCGTGGTGGCGTTTGGCAAGCTTTCAGGCAAGATTGGTGGCAAGCCTTTGCTTTTGCCGGGCAGGCATTTGCTCAATCTGGCAGCCTTGCTGATCGTGATCTGGTTTGGGCGCGAGTTTGTGGCGGCGCACGATGTCGCCGCGGGCATGGTGCCGTTGTTGGTGATGACCGTGATTGCTTTGCTGTTTGGCGTTCACATGGTGATGGCCATCGGCGGTGCAGACATGCCCGTGGTGGTATCGATGCTTAACAGCTACTCGGGATGGGCGGCTGCGGCCACTGGATTCATGCTCTCCAATGACTTGCTGATCGTCACGGGTGCGCTGGTTGGCTCTTCAGGTGCGATCCTGAGCTACATCATGTGCCGTGCCATGAACCGCAACTTCATCAGTGTGATAGCAGGTGGCTTTGGTGGTGGCGCGCCGGCACCCAAAGGCGCCAGTGGCGCCACCGAGCCGCAGGGCGAAGTACAGCCGGTCAGTTCGGTGGAAACCGCAGAGTTGCTGCGTGAAGCCAAAAGCGTGATCATCGTTCCGGGCTATGGCATGGCCGTTGCACAGGCGCAGCACACGGTGTTTGAAATTACCAAGCAGTTACGTGACAACGGCGTCAATGTTCGCTTTGCCATTCACCCCGTTGCAGGGCGCATGCCTGGCCACATGAATGTGTTGCTGGCTGAGGCCAAAGTACCTTACGACATCGTGATGGAGATGGACGAGATCAACGACGATTTTCCGGGTACCGATGTGGCCATGGTGATCGGCGCCAATGACATTGTCAATCCAGCAGCCCAGGACGACCCGAGTAGCCCGATCGCGGGGATGCCGGTCATTGAGGTCTGGAAAGCCAAAACATCGATTGTGATGAAACGCAGCATGGCCTCCGGCTATGCCGGCGTTGACAACCCGTTGTTTTACAAAGAGAACAACCGGATGCTGTTTGGCGATGCCAAAAAAATGCTCGATGAGGTTCTGGTGGCGCTGCGCAGCTGAGGCTTTAGCTTGTCGCACCTGAGATGACGCTGGCCATTGTTAGTGCGCTGGCTGATGAGCAAAACGGCTTTAGGGCAGCCTTGCGTGATGCGCGGCAGGTGCGCCGGGCGCAACGTGATTTTTATGTTGGCCAGTGGCAAAGTCAGCCGGTTGTTTTGGCTCTTTCTGGCATTGGCAAAGTCGCTGCTGCCAGCACCGCAAGCACCCTGATTGAAGCTTTTGGCGTGCGCCGCATCGTGCTCACGGGCGTGGCCGGCGGCCTTGATCCCGGTGTGCAAGTGGGCGACACGGTGATTGCTTCTGATTTTTTGCAGCACGATCTGGACGCCTCGCCACTCTTTGAGCGTTATGTTGTCCCCCATTACGGATGTAAAACCCTGGCTTGTGACCTGGCACTGAGCGATTTGCTGGCCCAGGCGGTGCAGCGTGCCAGTGAATTTTCGCCTTCAAGGGCTGCCAGTCACCGTGGTCTGATCGTCAGCGGAGACCGTTTTATTGGCGACGCGCAGATTGCCTTGCAGTTACGCCAGGACATCTCGAGTGCAGGTTATCGCCCACTGGCTGTGGAAATGGAAGGTGCTGCCCTGGCTCAGGTTTGCCGTGATCACGGCGTGCCTTTCGCCGCCATGCGCACCATCTCAGACCGGGCCGATGAGACAGCGCATGTGGATTTTCAAGCCTTCGTGCAGTCTGTCGCTGGCCCACGGGCGTTGGCAGTTCTTCGCCAACTGATGGCTCTGCTCTGACAGCCCGAAGCTCAGGCGAGCCAGCCTCGCTTGCGGAAATACCACATTGGCCCCAGCGCGCTGCAAATCATCAGGGCCAAAGCGAAGGGGTAGCCTGCCTGCCAGTCCAGTTCTGGCATGAACTTGAAGTTCATGCCGTAAATGCTGGCGATCAGGGTGGGTGGCAGCAGGGCCACGCTGGCCACCGAGAAGATCTTGATGATCTTGTTCTGGTTGATGTTGATAAAGCCAACCGTGGCATCCATCAAAAAGTTGATTTTGTCGAACAGGAACGCGGTGTGCGAATCCAGGGAGTCGATATCACGCAGAATTTGACGTGCTTCCTCAAACTGCTCGGCATTGAGCATTTTGCTGCGCATCATGAAACTGACCGCGCGGCGCGTGTCCATTGCGTTGCGGCGAATGCGCCCGTTCATGTCTTCGTGGCGCGCAATTGCGCCCAGCACCTCGCCCGCTAGCGCGTCGCTGACGTCGCCACTGAGCACTTTTTTGCCAGCAGACTCGAGGCCGTCGTAAATCTCCTCCAGTGTGTCGGCGGAGTATTCGGCATCAGCGTCAAAAAGCTTGAGAAGGACTTCTTTGGCGTCTTCAATCAGCCCAGGGGCACGACGGGCGCGCAGGCGCAACAGCCGAAAGACAGGCACGTCCTCATCGTGGATTGAAAACAGAACGCCTTTGCTTCGCAGCTGGTCGTTTTCCAAATTCAAAATGAAGGCCACCCGAACGGTGTGCGGGTCCAGATCTGCGGCCACCAGAAAGTCACTTCTGATGTGAAGTTCGCTGTTGTCTTCTTTGTAGAAGCGGGCAGACTCTTCGATGTCTTCGTCCATGGCATCTTCGGGGATAGCCAGGCCGTAGTACTGCTTGATCCACTGCTTCTCTTCCCGAGTGGGCGACTCCAGGTCAACCCAGATGGGCCGAAAGCGCGACAGTTCCGCCAGAGAGTCGATCTCTTCCTGAACCAGTCGGCCATTGACGAGGGTGAAGATATTGAGCATGGGCCAGATCGGAGCTAACGGCTTGTGGCAAGTCTGGAGGCCACGCTGCACTCGCTTGCTCGATTATGGCATCGTCAGCAGTGGCCTGTTCGACGAATTGCGGTATGCTTGATTGCCATCAGCGAGTTCACAAAGTTCTCTTGTTTTCCCTTTCTAAAAAGACGATAGTTCCCCACAGGCACCAGCGCACGCTTGAGTCCCTGGTCGCTGAAACTTTTTCCACAACAACATTCCTAAGGAGTTCAATTTATGAATTTGACAATCAGTGGCCATCACCTTGAGGTAACCCCAGCATTACGCGCTTACGTCACCAGCAAACTAGACAGGATCAAGCGCCATTTCGATCAGGTGGTCGACGTCAAAGTTTTGCTGACTGTGGAAAACATGAAGGAGAAGGAACTGCGTCAAAAAGCAGAGTGCAATATTCATATCAAAGGCGTGGATTTGTTTGCCGAGAGCACCCACGCGGATCTCTACGCCGCTGTTGACGAGCTCGTTGACAAACTCGATAGACAGGTGGTCAAACACAAAGATCGTTTGCAAAAACACCAGCATGAAGCGCCCAAGCGCATGATGTGATTTAAACTGTCACAGGCCGCTCACGTTCAACGAGCGGCCTTTTTGCGTTTTTTAAACCCCGTTTGAGCATTGCGTTTGTATTCCACATGAACCGTTTAGCTTCTATCCTCACTCCTGAGCACGTACTCGTCCATGTTGAAGCGTCGAGTAAAAAGCGCTCTTTTGAGGAGGCGGGTTTGTTGTTCGAGAACCTGCATGGCCTGAGTCGGGCCTTGGTGACCGACAGCTTGTTTTCGCGGGAGCGCTTGGGCTCAACTGGCTTGGGCCACGGCGTAGCCATCCCCCATGGCCGAATCAAGGGTCTCAAAGCGCCCATGGCTGCGATCTTCAGGCTGGCATCTCCAATCGGGTTTGATGCGCCTGATGAATTGCCTGTCAGCTTGATGATTTTCTTGTTGGTTCCTGAGGCGGCCACTCAAAAACACCTTGAGATACTGGCTGAAATCGCTGAGATGCTCAGCGACACAGAACTGCGAGAAAAGCTCGTTGCTAGCACCAGCTCTACCGAAGTTTTTGAACTGATTGCAGGCTGGCAATCAGCCCAGTCCACTTAGCTGGCTGTTTTTTCGAGCCTCGCATGCGCCCCACCGTCATTAGCGCAGATGTCATGTTCGATGGCCTGCGCGCCGCCCTTAAATGGGAGTGGGTTGCCGGGCTGGGCGCATCTGAGCGCAAGTTCGACGAGGTGGCGGTGCGTGCCGCTCGCTCAGGCTCTGACCTGGCGGGTTACCTCAATTACATCCACCCGCACCGTGTTCAAGTGCTCGGTGATCGCGAAATGGCTTACCTGACGAACGCCTCCGAGGACGATTGCGCCAGGCGTGTTGGCCGCATCGTCACCTTGGTGCCGCCCGTATTGGTGCTTGCCGATGGCCAGCGCGCGCCCAAGACCCTGCTGTCGCTTTGTGAGCGCGAGCAGATCCCCATGTTCGCCACCGCCGCCTCCTCGGCATTTGTGATCGATGTCTTGCGTGCCTATTTATCCAAGCATTTCGCTGACCGAAGCAGCATGCACGGTGTTTTCATGGACATTCTGGGCCTGGGCGTGTTGATTACGGGCGAATCCGGACTGGGTAAGAGCGAATTGGGGCTTGAGTTGATCTCTCGGGGCAATGGGCTGGTTGCTGATGATGTGGTGGACCTGTACCGGATCAACCAGAACACGGTGGAGGGGCGCTGCCCGGACCTTTTGCGCAACCTGCTCGAGGTGCGCGGCATAGGCCTACTGGATATTCGGGCGATTTTTGGCGAGACCGCAGTGCGCAGAAAGATGAAGCTGCAGCTCATCGTTCACCTGGTACGCCGCGAAACACTTGAGCGTGACTATGAACGCATCCCCAATGAGCCGCTCATTCAGGATGTGCTCGACGTGCCAGTGCGAAAGGTTGTCATCCAAGTGGTGGCCGGTCGAAACATTGCGGTTCTGGTTGAAGCGGCTGTGCGCAACACCATCCTGCAGATTCGTGGCATTGATACCTACAAGGAATTCATTGAACGCCAGAACAAGGCCATAGAAAGCGGGAACTCAGGGAGCTGAAATGCTCTGGCGGCTTAGGCCCGGTAGCGGCAATTTTCACGCGTGCAGTGGGCGTACAGGCTCAGAGCGTGATCGGCGATTCGAAACCCTTTGGCCTGCGCAACCGCTTGCTGCCTGCGCTCAATTTGTTCGTCATAAAACTCCTCGACGCGGCCGCAATCCAGGCACACCAGGTGGTCATGGTGTTGGCCTTCGTTGAGCTCGTAGACCGCTTTGCCGCTTTCAAAATGGTTGCGGCTGAGGATGCCGGCTTGCTCAAATTGGGCCAGTACCCGATATACCGTCGCCAGGCCCACGTCAGCGCCCTCCTGGATGAGTAAACGGTAGACATCCTCAGCCGTCATGTGGCGCTGCGAGCCTTCTTGAAAAATCTCCAGCACTTTCAACCGCGGCAGGGTGACTTTCAGCCCGGTATTTTTGAGTTCGTCGGCCTTGGTCATGGGTTTGAAGCCTGGGTGTTTGTGTTCGGCCTGAGCCCGCTGAAGGGCTCCTGTACGGGCGATGACCATGGGGCCAGCCCTTACAATGCCTGCATGATATCGCCACTCGCATTACCCCAATGACCCAGCTCTTGACGCGTGCCTTCACGCTTGGTTTGTTGATGCTCGTTTTTGGCAGCATCGCTGGCTGTGGCTCGTTCAACCAGGCCAGCAACCGTGTGGCCAGCGTGGTGAGACCTTACAAAATCGACATCGTCCAGGGCAATATGGTCTCTCGCGAGCAGCGAGAAGCGCTCAAAGTTGGCATGAGCCGGCTCGAGGTGCGTGATATTTTGGGCACCCCCTTGCTGGCCAGTCTGTTTCACGCAGATCGGTGGGACTACGTCTTCACGCTGCGCCGTCAGGGCATGGAGCCGCAGGCACGCCGCTTGACGGTGTTTTTCAAGGATGATCAGCTTGCCCGGGTGGAAGCAGACGCTTTGCCCAGCGAAGCCGAATTCGTGGCTTCAATGGCAGCACCCCGCACCGATTTGAAGGTGCCGGTTCTGCAGATGAGCGAAGAGCAGCTCAAGGCAACTGTGGCTGCGCCAGGCAAGCCCGCGGCAGCGCCCGCCTTGCCGCCCTTACCGGCGAGCTATCCCCCGCTTGAGCCGCCAACGCGCTGACCGAACCCATGAGCAGCACCCATACTCATGCGATTTGTGTCGCCGGTGCCACTGGCCGAATGGGTCGTATGCTGATCGAGGCGGTGAGTGCTGCGCCAGATTGCGCCTTGAGCGGCGCCATGGACATTGCCCAGTGCCCGTTGCTCGGACAAGACCCGGCTGCATTTTTGGGTTTGCAAAGCGGGATCGCCATCACCGCAGACTTGCAGACGGGCTTGCAAGGCGC
The DNA here is from genome assembly GCA_030833685.1 of Rhodoferax sp. Lineage (GTDB taxonomy): Bacteria > Pseudomonadota > Gammaproteobacteria > Burkholderiales > Burkholderiaceae_C > Rhodoferax. The sequence goes on from JAURGS010000049.1 coordinate 7,566, forward strand.
GCACTGTCTGATTGATTTCACCCGCCCCGAGGGCACGATGGCCCACTTGCGCGCGTGTCGTGAGCTGGGTGTGCGCGCGGTGGTCGGCACGACTGGTTTTTCGCCTGAGCAAAAACAGGAAATCACCCAAATAGCCCAGGACGTCGCCATTGTGATGGCGCCCAATATGAGCGTTGGTGTCAACGTGACCTTGAAATTGCTCGAGATGGCTGCCAAATCGCTGGCAACGGGCTATGACATCGAAATCATTGAGGCGCATCACCGCCACAAGGTGGACGCGCCCTCTGGAACTGCGTTGAAGATGGGTGAGGTGATTGCCCAGGCACTCGGACGGGATCTGGCGCAATGCGCGGTCTACGCGCGCGAGGGTGTGACTGGCGAGCGCGATCCGTCGACGATTGGCTTTGCCACGATTCGCGGTGGTGACATTGTGGGCGACCACACGGTTTTGTTTGCAGGCACGGGTGAGCGTATTGAGATCAGCCATAAATCCGCCAGTCGGGTCAGCTATGCGCAGGGGAGCTTGCGGGCAGTGCGCTTTTTGGCTGACAAGTCCAGTGGTCTGTACGACATGAGCGACGTGCTCGGCTTGCATTAAGGCAGCCCCGACGCGTTGCCCAAGCCCGTTCGTGCGGCTGTTGCAAAGGCCGACAACCCTAAAATCGTGCTTTCCGGCGCGTCCTGGCAGCTCCACACCGTTATTGGGTGGCGCCGCTGTCTTTTAAAAGAAGCCGACAACGTGACCGCAGGCTTGTTCTGACTCACCATGCAAGAAAAATATAACCATCTCGATGTTGAAGCCGCTGCGCAACAGCACTGGCAATCGATCAACGCTTACCGGGTTGAAGAGCACGCAAAAGACGCATCGGGTAAGCCCAAGCCCAAGTTTTATGCCTGCTCCATGCTGCCCTATCCGAGTGGCAAGTTGCACATGGGGCATGTGCGCAACTACACCATCAACGACATGCTGACGCGCTATTTGCGCATGAACGGCCACAACGTTCTTATGCCCATGGGTTGGGATGCCTTTGGGTTGCCGGCTGAAAACGCGGCACTCAAAAATGGTGTTCCGCCAGCGCAGTGGACTTTCGACAACATCGCTTACATGAAAAACCAGATGCAGTCGATGGGCCTGGCGATTGACTGGAGTCGCGAGGTCGCCACCTGCACGCCCGAGTACTACAAATGGAATCAGTGGCTTTTTTTGAAAATGCTCGAAAAAGGCGTGGCCTACCGCAAGACCCAGGTGGTGAACTGGGACCCGGTCGATCAAACGGTATTGGCCAATGAACAGGTGATCGACGGCAAGGGCTGGCGCACAGGTGCGGTGGTCGAAAAGCGCGAGATTCCTGGGTACTACCTGAAGATCACGGATTACGCTGATGAATTACTGAACAACGTCACTGGCCAGAACATGCCGGGCTGGCCAGAGCGTGTGAAGCTGATGCAGGAAAACTGGATTGGCAAGAGCGAGGGAGTGCGATTTGCCTTCCCCCACGACATCCAGGCCGACGACGGACAACGGATTGGTGATGGTCGCCTGTACGTGTTCACGACCCGCGCCGACACCATCATGGGTGTCACTTTCTGCGCGGTGGCAGCCGAGCATCCCCTGGCGCTGCATGCTGCCAGCAAGAATCCAAAGATTGCAGCCTTTGTGCAAGAGTGCCAAAAGGGCGGTACGACCGAGGCGGAAATGGCCTTGAAGGAAAAGTTGGGTATGCCAACCGGCCTGCACGTCAGGCATCCGATTACCGGGCAGAACATTGAGGTTTGGGTGGGCAATTACGTGCTCCTGAGCTACGGCGACGGCGCTGTGATGGGGGTGCCTGCGCACGATGAGCGCGACTTTGCGTTTGCACTGAAATACGATCTGCCGATTCGTCAGGTGGTGGCCGTTGGTGAGGCGGTGTTTGATGCTCGCGCTTGGCAGGATTGGTACGCTGAAAAAGGCAATGGCCGAGCCGTTAACTCTGGCGCCTATGACGGTCTGTCGTTTCGCGACTGCGTGGATGCAGTTGTCGCTGACCTGCAGGCCAAGGGGCTGGGCGAGAAAAAAGTCACTTGGCGCCTGCGCGACTGGGGCGTCAGCCGTCAGCGCTATTGGGGAACGCCCATCCCGATCATTCATTGTGAGGATCACGGGGCAGTTCCAGTCCCTGAAAAAGACCTTCCGGTGGTCTTGCCCTTGGACTGCATCCCTGACGGGTCGGGCAATCCCTTGCACCATCACCAAGGCTTTCATGCCGGTGTGACATGTCCGGTTTGTGGCAAGACGGCGCGCCGCGAAACCGACACCATGGACACGTTTGTCGATAGTTCCTGGTATTTCATGCGTTATTGCGACCCGAGCAATGAGGCAAACATGGTTGCACAAGGTGCGCATTACTGGATGCCCATGGACCAGTACATCGGGGGCATTGAACATGCCATTCTTCACTTGCTCTACGCGCGCTTTTGGACCAAGGTGATGCGCGACCTGGGCTTGGTCAACGTCGATGAGCCGTTTACGCGATTGCTGACCCAGGGTATGGTCTTGAACCATATTTATTCCCGACGTGGCAGTGGCGGCGGCAAAGACTATTTCTGGCCCCAAGATGTGGAGCATGTTCACGACGAGGCCGGCAAGATCGTGGGGGCCAAGCTGATCAAGCCGGTGGGTGCCTTGCCTGTTGGAGCCGCCGTCGATTACGAGGGCGTGGGCACGATGTCCAAGTCCAAAAACAATGGCGTTGACCCGCAGGACTTGATTGAGAAATACGGTGCGGATACGGCCCGCCTGTACACCATGTTTACTGCGCCGCCTGAGGCCACCCTGGAGTGGAACGATGCGGCGGTAGAGGGCAGTTATCGCTTTTTGAGGCGCGTCTGGGGCTTTGCGCAGCGCCTGGGCACCCAGGCCTGCGTCGCTGATCACGCCAGCACGCTGCGAGACCAGCTTGTCCGTGCAGAGCTTGCCGACGGCGTGAAGGCCTTGCGCCGGGAGATGCACACGATTCTCAAACAGGTGGACTATGACTACCAGCGCATGCAGTACAACACAGTGGTCTCTGGTGCGATGAAGATGCTCAATGCCCTGGAGGACTTCAGAGTCGCTGGGGCGCAGGGTGCTGCCGCGGTGCTGCTTGAGGGTTTGTCGGTGTTGTTGCGTTGTATTTACCCGGCCACGCCCCATATCGCCCATGGCTTGTGGGCGCAACTGGGTTTTGATCAGGTGTGGGGCGATTTGCTCGACGCACCCTGGCCGCAAGTGGATCCCAAGGCTCTGCAGCAAGACCAGGTGGAATTGATGCTCCAGGTCAATGGCAAGTTGCGCGGATCGATCCAGGTACCCGCACAGGCCGATCGTGCGGCGATCGAGCAGGCTGCCGTTTTGCACGAGATGGTTCAAAAGATGGGCCAGGGCGCCACACCCAAGAAAGTGATCGTTGTGCCAGGGCGTCTGGTCAACGTTGTGATTTGACGGTGCAGACGATAAAAAAATACGCTCACAATTCGCTCACGATGGACAACCATTTACGCTCCAGCGCAAAGTCACCTGTTGCCAGCCGGTGGATCCGCTTTGTGTTGGGCCTTGTGATGCTCGGCTTGCTCGGTGCCTGTGGCTTTAGGCTCAAGGGTGACAGTCGTCTGGCATTTGACAGTGTTGCCATTCAACCTGAGCCGGGTAGCGAATTTGTTGTGGCCTTGCGCCAGGCCTTGGAGAGGTCGGTTTCAGTGCTTTCAGGGCCGCAGGCTTCAACCCAGGCGCAATTGATCCTGGATATTTTGGAAGAACAACGTAGCAGTACGCCGGTGGGTAAGACCTCCAGCGGACAGATTCGCGAGATTCAGCTGCTGATGCGAGTTCGATTTCGGGTTGTGACACCTACGGGGCGTGAGTTGATCGCCCCTACTGAACTTGTCAGGGAGCAGGAGCTCAGCTACAACGAGACGCAAGCTTTGTCCAAGAGCAACGAGCAGGCGGCATTATTTCGCCAGATTCAAGATGACATGGTTCGGCAAATTCTCAGGCGCCTGAGCGTGCTGCAAAAGCCCACCTAATGCGTCGGGCCATGGCGAAAATGCGTTGTGTCGTGGTTTGACGCCGTCGCGCTGACATGCAACTCAATTTGACACAACTGAAGGCTCATCTGGGCAAAGGCTTGCAGCGGCTGTACACCTTGCACGGAGACGAGCCGCTCTTGGTGCAGGAAAGCGCAGATCTCCTTCGTGCAACGGCGCGCCAGCAGGGTTTTGCAGAGCGCCAGGTTTTCACGGTATCTGGAGCGCATTTCGATTGGAGCGCTGTGCTGGCTGCATGTGGCTCTATGAGTCTGTTTGCAGACAAGCAGTTGATCGAGTTGCGCTTGCCCACAGGCAAGCCCGGCAAGGATGGCGCGCAGGTTTTACAAAATCTGGCGCAGATTGCGCAAGCCGACGAGAGCATCCTGCTGTTGGTGATTTTGCCCAAGCTGGATCGCGCGACGCTGTCGTCCGCATGGTTTGGCGCGCTTGATTCTGGCGTGACGATTGCGGTCGGTGGCGTAGAGCGTGCCGCACTGCCTCAATGGATTGCGCAGCGGCTCGCCGTGCAGGGGCAGCGTGTGGAGCCGGGGCAGGAGGGCCAGCGCTGTTTGCAGTTTTTTGCAGACCGGGTGGAAGGCAATCTGCTGGCCGCACACCAAGAAATTCAAAAGCTGGCTCTCCTTTATGAGCCTGGTGAGCTGAGCTTCGATCAGGTTGAGCGTGCTGTGCTGAACGTCGCGCGTTATGACGTCTTCAAGTTGTCTGAGGCGGTTTTGGCTGGGCAAATCGCGCGGGTACAGCGTATGCTTGCCGGACTTCAAGCCGAGGGCGAGGCCGAAGTCCTGGTTCATTACACCTTGAGCGAGGATATCCGTGCGCTCAAACGCGTCAAGGACGCGGTGGAGCAGGGCAAACCCATGCCCATGGCCTTACGCGAGCAGCGTGTTTGGGGGGGCCGTGAACGCTTGTTTGAGCGTGTGCTGCCGCGAATGACCCCCCGTCATTTGCGAGAACTGTTGGCGGCAGCCCATGTGGTCGATGGTGTTATCAAGGGGCTTCGAGCCGAGGGTTGGCCTGGCCAGCCTTGGCAGGCATTGCATCAGCTGGCGATGCTGATCGCGCAGGCATGCCAGGGGCCGCAGGCGCCAAGGCAGCGTCGCAGCGTGGCCAGTTCTGCTGCGGCTTTGTGAAAACAGCCCCTTGCATCGGATCCCCAAACAGGCCTAGCCCACTGGCTGGTATCTGAGCGGGCGTGCGAAAATTCAGTTGTGGAACATCAAGACGTCATCAAGCAGGTCCGTTTGCTCGGCGCTCAGGCGCGGCGGGCGTCATCTGCCATGGCCAAAGCCAGCGCGGCGGCGCGCAACAGCGCGCTTCGAGAGCTTGCACGTTTGTTGCGCACCGAGACACAAGCGCTGCAAAGCGCAAACCTGAAGGACGTTGAGCGCGCGCAGGCAGCCGGCTTGGCTGCGCCCATGGTGGACCGCCTGAGGCTCACCCCGAAGGTTTTGGAAACCTGCGCCCAAGGCTGCGAGCAGCTGGCGGCCATGGCGGATGTGATCGGTGAGATTTCTGGCATGCGCGAGCAGCCCAGCGGCATTCGTGTGGGTCAGATGCGCGTGCCCATTGGTGTCTTTGGCATGATCTTTGAGAGCCGGCCGAATGTCACGATTGAGGCC
>JAURGS010000004.1 GCA_030833685.1 Rhodoferax sp.
TGTGAGGGTGCTTTGCTGGTGGTGGACGCTAGTCAGGGTGTTGAAGCCCAGACGGTGGCGAACTGCTACACCGCCTTAGACCTGGGTGTTGAGGTGTTGCCGGTGCTCAACAAAATGGATCTGCCCAACGCAGACCCGGAGAACGCCAAGTCTGAAATTGAAGATGTGATTGGCCTTGACGCCTCGCACGCAATTGCCTGCTCAGCCAAGACGGGAATGGGCGTGGATGAAATCTTGGAAGCGGTGGTGGCTCAGATTCCACCACCCAAAGGCAACCCAGATGCCGCACTGCGCGCCATGATCATCGACAGTTGGTTTGATAGCTATGTTGGTGTGGTGATGTTGGTGCGTGTGGTCGATGGTCGCCTGGTCAAAGGCGAACGTATCAAGATGATGGCCACGGAGGCGACCTACAACGCCGATGGCTTGGGCGTGTTCACGCCTGCGAATGAGCCACGTGACGCGCTTGAGGCTGGGGAGGTGGGTTACATCATCGCCGGGATCCGTGAACTCAAAGCAGCCAAGGTGGGCGATACCATCACGGTCGTGCGCCCGGGCTCGGGCGGTGCCGCGTTCACCGCGAGCAAGCCATTGCCGGGCTTTAAAGAAATCCAGCCGCAGGTCTTTGCCGGCTTGTATCCGACCGAGGCCAATCAGTATGAAAGTCTGCGAGACAGCTTGGAAAAGCTCAAACTCAATGATGCCTCGCTGCACTATGAGCCCGAGGTGTCTCAGGCTCTGGGATTTGGCTTTCGGTGTGGATTTTTAGGCTTATTGCACATGGAAATTGTGCAAGAACGTCTCGAGCGCGAATTTGACCAGGACCTCATCACAACAGCCCCGAGCGTGGTCTATGAGGTTGTGCAAGTCGACGGCCAGGTTCGCATGGTTGAAAACCCCTCAAAGATGCCAGATCAGGGTCGGCTTGATGAGGTGCGCGAGCCGATAGTGACGGTTCACCTGTACATGCCACAAGAGTACGTTGGCGCGGTGATGACCTTGGCCAATCAGAAGCGTGGCGCGCAAATCAACATGACCTACCACGGCCGGCAAGTCATGCTGACCTATGAGTTGCCTTTGGCTGAAATTGTTCTGGACTTTTTTGACAAGCTCAAGAGCGTCTCACGGGGCTATGCGTCAATGGACTATGAGTTCAAAGAGTACCGCGCCGCTGATGTTGTGAAGGTTGATATTCTCCTCAACGGTGACAGGGTCGATGCGTTGTCGATCATCGTTCACCGTACGCAAGCGCAATACCGTGGCAGGGCTGTCGTTGCCAAAATGCGTGAAGTCATTTCCCGTCAAATGTACGACGTGGCTATCCAAGCGGCAATCGGCTCCAATATCATTGCCCGGGAGACTATCAAGGCCTTGCGAAAAAACGTCATCGCCAAGTGTTATGGCGGCGATATCACCCGAAAGCGCAAGCTTCTCGAAAAGCAGAAAGAAGGTAAGAAGCGCATGAAACAGATTGGCTCGGTTGAGGTACCGCAAGAGGCGTTTCTCGCCATCCTGAGAGTGGAGTCCTGATGCAAATCCTTACCTCGCTTGTGTTAGGCGCGTTTGTCGCGTACATCGGTGCCTGGTATTTAGGCTCGATTGAGGGAAATTTTGCGCTGTTGCTGTTTCTGGCCAGTGTTGTCACGGGACTGTATTGGCTTGCCGAGCGCTTTTATTTTCTGCCTGCGCGCCGGCATGCAGCCCAAGCCTTGGAATTGCAGGCAAGCAAACGTGCGCAAGAGCTCGAGCGCATGGGTATCAGCAAGGTGGACGGTGATTTGGCCCAGGCCCAGCGGCAGGTGTTAGCTCAGCCATGGTGGCTGGATTGGACGGCTGGGATATTTCCCGTGATTTTGGGCGTTTTTTTGCTCAGGTCTTTTTTGTTCGAACCCTTCAAAATTCCCTCGGGCTCGATGGTCCCGACTTTGCTAATTGGGGACTTGATATTGGTGAACAAATACCACTACGGGCTTCGCTTGCCTGTATTGAACACCAAGATCACTGAGGGTTCAAAACCCCAGCGGGGAGATGTCATGGTGTTTCGATATCCTCCGCGACCTAGCTTGGACTACATCAAGCGGGTGGTTGGCGTCCCCGGCGACCAAGTGGCCTATTTGAACAAGCGTCTGACGGTCAATGGTAAGCCGGTGCTCACCACTCCCATGTCCGACTTTTTTGATGAAGACGTCATGCGTTATTTCAAGCAATTTGAAGAGGCGCTGGGTGAAAAAAAGCATCGCATGCTTAATGACGATACCCGCCCTGCGTTTGTCCCTGGCGCGGACGAATTTGAGTTCAAAAAAAATTGTCTGTACAGTATCGAAGGTGTGACGTGCCGCGTGCCTGAGGGCCATTACTTCATGATGGGCGACAACCGGGATAATTCGCTTGATTCGCGCTATTGGGGTTTCGTCCCAGACAAACATATTGTTGGTAAAGCCTTTTTTGTCTGGATGAATTTTGGCAATTTGGGGCGTATCGGTTCTTTCAATTGAGAGGAAAGACAACTATGGTCCAGTCTTATCTACATCGCGTGCGGGGCATGTCCCTGATTGGCGTGCTGTTTGTCGCTATGCTGGTTGCAGCAGTGGCTTTGGTTGTCGTTCAGGTTGTACCGACTTATTCTGAGTTTCAAGCGGTTCAGAACGCTGTCGATAAAGCCTCTGGTGGTACAACAGTTCTTGAGATACGGAATCTTTTTGATAAGACGGCCAGCATCGATGACATCCGATCGATCACCGGTAAGGACCTCGTCGTCACCAAGGAGGGGGATAAAGTTGTGGTGACTTTCTCGTACCAACGTGAAATTCACCTTGCAGGCCCTGCTTACCTGACCATGAAATACAGCGGCCGCTCGCGTTGAACGCTGACCTCGAGGATTTGCAGCTCAGGCTGCAGCACCGCTTTAGCCACCTGGACTTGTTGCGCCAGGCCCTGACGCACCGCAGTTTTGCACAAGACCACAATGAGCGACTGGAGTTTTTGGGTGACTCCGTGCTGGGCCTTTGTGTCGCCGACCTGCTCTACGAGCGGCTAAGTACCCTGCCCGAAGGGGATCTTTCCCGGGTTCGTGCCAACCTGGTCAAACAAGAGACCTTGTACAACATCGCCGTGAAGATTGCGCTGCCCAATTACCTGCAGCTTGGTGAGGGCGAACTGCGCTCAGGCGGAAAGAAGCGCCCATCGATTCTTGCAGACGCGCTCGAGGCCCTGATTGGTGCCGTTTACCTCGACGGTGGTTACGCCGCCGCTTGTAGTCTTGTGCGCCGCCTGTATGACGCTGTCGAGATCAATCCGGAGATGGCAGCCATCAGCAAAGACTCTAAAACCGAGTTACAGGAGTGGCTTCAAGGCCGACGTATGAATTTGCCGGCTTACAGTGTCGTGGCCACCCTAGGCGAGGCCCATCGCCAGACTTTTGATGTGGAGTGTGCAATCGCTGCGTTGGGTCTTGTCGAGCGTGGCCTGGGTGCCTCGCGCAGGGCGGCTGAACAGTCTGCCGCTGCGGCCATGTTGCAGGTTCTTCAGCAGCGAGGCTTGTGATGGCAAACCCAAGTAAACCCCTGAGTGGGGCGCAGCCCTTTGAGAAGGTTTTGAATGCGCCGCTTGGGCCCGCTCAAGGTGATGGTCCGCAGGCAGTGGCAGCTGGCCAACTCGCGCAGCCGTCTGGCCACCCTGAGGCGGCCAGTTCCCAGCGCTGCGGCATGATCGCCATTGTCGGCAAGCCCAATGTCGGTAAATCAACTTTGCTCAACGCCTTGGTTGGGCAAAAAATCAGTATCACATCGCGCAAAGCGCAAACCACCCGTCACCGTATCACCGGTGTGCGCACGCTTGGGCAGGTTCAATATGTTTTTGTCGATACACCTGGGTTTCAGACAACCCACGCTAATGCTCTGAATCAATCCCTGAATAAGACTGTCCTGGGCGTTGTGTCCGATGTGGACCTGGTCTTGTTTGTCGTTGAGGCTGGTCGTTTTACGGCTGCCGATGAGCGCGTTCTCGCTTTGCTGAGTCCTCGTGTACCCGTTGTGCTGGTGGCAAACAAGCTCGATCAGGTTCACCGACGCGCGGAGCTGGCACCCTGGCTCAAGGCGATGCAGGTGAAACACCCGTTCGCAGAATTGATTCCCTTGTCTGCCAAAAATCCCCATGATGTCGGCAGGTTGCTGGCCATCTGCGCAGGTCGATTGCCACAGCAAGCCTGGTGGTACGAAGCCGATGAGTTGACTGACCGCAGCGAGAAGTTCTTGGCTGCTGAAATGGTGCGCGAAAAACTCTTCAGACTAACGGGTGATGAACTGCCTTACACGTCGACTGTTGTGATTGATCGTTTCGAAGAAGAGCCGCCTGCTAAAAAGACCCAGAAGCGGTTGGTCCGCATTGCTGCGACTATTGTGGTGGAGCGTGATGGCCACAAGGCGATGGTCATTGGGGACAAAGGTGAGCGCATCAAGCGCATCGGTACAGAGGCTCGTGTGGAGCTTGAGCGTCTTTTGGATGCCAAGGTGTTTCTTGAGACTTGGGTCAAGGTCCGCTCAGGCTGGGCCGACGATGAAGCACGGGTTCGTTCATTTGGCTACGAGGCATGAACCACCCCCGTAGCGTAAATGGGGTGGCCGACCCGGTCACCCTTGGGTGAAATAGCACCATGGCTTTGCAGCGTGTGGTGCATGAGCCTGCTTTTGTGCTGCACCGCTACGACTGGAGCGAGTCCAGTCTGATTTTGGAAGTTTTTACCCGGCACCATGGCCGTCAGGCCTTGGTCGCCAAAGGCGTAAAGAGGCCTAGCTCCAGCTTTCGTCCTATTTTGCTGCCATTGCAACCCCTGCTATTGAGCTTCTCTGGGGACGCTGATATCAAAACCTTAAAGGCCGCCGAGTGGCAGGGTGGCCATGTGATGCCCACTGGGGACGCTCTCATGTCGGGCTATTACTTGAATGAACTGCTGCTATCCCTGTTGGCGCGCGAGGATCCCCACGAGGCGCTGTTTGATGTGTACGGCCAGGTAGTTGCTGTTCTGGCCAGCGAGTATGGTGAAATTCTGGAGTTAACGCTGCGTGCATTCGAGCTGGTATTGCTGCGCGAAATTGGCTTGTTGCCAATGCTCGATGCCCAAACCATGACCTTGATGCATTTGGAGCCACAGGCGCGATACAGCTTGGTTCCCGAGGGCGGTTTGCGCCTGGCAGGTGCGCAAGAGAAGTCATCTTTGGATGGCGCAGCTTGGATGGGGCTGCAGCAGGCCTTGTCTGGCGAATTGGATTTCTCAGCTGTGATTCGCGCTTGTTCAGCGGCCAACGCTGAGCTCAAACCTCAGTTGCGGGCGCTGCTCCATTACCATTGCGGTGTTCCGACGCTTCGCACCCGCCAAGTGATGTTGGACATGCAAAGTTTGTAAACATGACCGCTCTGTCAGTCAACCTCAACAAAGTTGCCTTAGTGCGCAATACCCGCCATCTGGGTATTCCAAGCGTGACACGTGCCGCTCAAATTTGTCTTGAAGCGGGTGCTCACGGCATCACCGTTCACCCACGGCCTGATGAGCGCCACATTCGGCAATCGGACGTCGTGGACTTGGCAACGCTGATGAAGCATTGGCCAGCAGCCGAATTCAATATTGAAGGCAATCCTTTCCACAACCTGATGGACGTTGCACAAAATCTGATCGAACTGGGATTGCCGCTTCACCAGCTGACATTTGTGCCAGACGCGCAGGGGCAATTCACGAGTGACCACGGCTGGGATCTTGATCAAGAAGGCACTTGCTTGGCGCCAGTCATTGAGCGCGCCAAAGCTTGGGGTGTTCGGGTCAGCTTGTTCATGGACGCAACGGCCACAGACATGGCTGGTGCCCGCGCGGTGGGTGCCGATCGTGTGGAGCTGTATACCGAGCCTTTCGCTGCGGCCTGGGCGACACCCGCGCAGGGCGATCAGCTTGAGCGCTTTGCCCAGGCGGCTTCGGCCGCGCTGGCCGCCGGACTGGGAGTTAACGCGGGGCATGATCTGAATCGCGAGAACCTGACGGCGTTTATTTCTGCTGTCCAAGGCGTGAGTGAGGTGTCCATCGGACACGCGCTGATCTCAGACGCGCTGGAAATGGGCTATCAGGCTGCGGTGCATGATTACCTGCGGTGTATTGCCCTGGGGCAGGCTTGGCGCGCGCAGGTGCCTGGTTAACGCGACTTCGCATGACGACTTGACATGATTTACGGCATTGGTACCGATATTTGTGATGTCCGTCGCATTCGCGAGAGCATCCAGCGCCATGGGGAAAGATTTGCCGCCCGGGTTTTGAGTGAACGCGAGTTGACGGTATGGCGACGTCGTTCTGAGCGTTGGCCTGACCGCGGCCTGCGTTTTTTGGCCACCCGATTCAGCGCCAAGGAAGCGTTTAGCAAAGCCATCGGCCTGGGTATGCGCATGCCCATGACCTGGCGTGCCTGTGAGATTGCTAACCTGGCCAGTGGTCAGCCTGTTGTCTTCTTGAGTGGTGAGCTGAAGACCTGGTTTGAGTCCAAGGGGCTGCGTGCGCACATCAGCGTGTCTGATGAAACGGATTACGCTGCCACTTTTTGTGTTGTTGAGCGAGCAATCGACCCGAACAATTCCGACCCTGTTTTGCGATCGGCTCACATTTAAAGAACACTTATGACGCTTCATGCCCCCTTGCTGATTGACATTGCCAGCCTTGCGTTGGATGACAACGATATCCGGCGACTTCGCCATCCGCTGGTAGGGGGGGTGATCCTGTTTGGTCGTAATTGGCAAAGCCGGGACCAACTGTCTGCCTTGTGTGGAGAGATCAAAAAAGTTCGTCAGGACCTGTTGATCTGTGTTGACCACGAGGGCGGGCGGGTGCAGCGCTTCAAAACCGATGGGTTCACCCATTTGCCACCCATGCGGGCCCTGGGTGCTTTGTGGCGCAGCCCTGACAAGCAGACGAGTGGTCAAAGCGCGCTGTCGGCCATGCGTGCAGCGACGGCTTGCGGCTATGTGTTGGGCGCTGAACTGCGCGCATGCGGCGTGGACTTGAGCTTTGCACCGGTTCTGGATCTCGACCATGGCTCAAGCACCGTCATTGGCGATCGCGCATTTGATGCGGACCCCCGCGTTGTCAGCGTCCTGGCCAAGAGTGTGATGCATGGCTTGTTAGCCGCTGGCATGGCCAATTGCGGCAAGCACTTTCCAGGGCATGGTTATGTCCAAGCGGACTCCCATATCGATATTCCGGTTGATGGACGAACGCGGGCTCAGATTCTGGCCAGCGATGCCGTGCCTTTTGACCGCCTCTCAGTCGATTTGAGCAGCGTGATGCCGGCTCATGTGATTTATTCCAAGGTGGATGGACGTGCCGCCGGGTTTAGCCCTGTGTGGCTGCAGGACATCTTGCGCCATGAACTGGGTTTTCAAGGCTTGATTTTCAGCGATGACCTCTCCATGGCTGGCGCACAAATGATTGATGGCAAACGTGTAAGCACAGTCCAGGCAGGCATCACGGCACTGAACGCAGGTTGCGACATGCTCTTGCTGTGTAACCAGTCAGTGCAGGGCGGTGCGGTCCTGGATGCCTGGATTGATGGCATGACCGAGGCCTTGCTCAAAGGACTGTGGGAGCAAAGCGAGGCCAGCGAGCAGCGCCGCCTTGATCTTCTGCCAAGCTCGACGGCTTTGGCGTGGGACGATTTAATGGTGCAGCCCAAATACATGCGCTGCCTGGACCTGTTGCCTTAGGTGCGCGCTCTGGGCGACTGGATACATTGGAGGTGGAAATGAATGCATTGACAACGGCGGCGCGGGGTGTGTACCTGATCACGGTGACACCCTTCACAGAGTCGGGTGAGTTGGACCTGGCCAGTACCGATAGGATGGTGGATTTTTATCTGGCCTGCGGTGTCACGGGGCTGACGATTCTTGGCATCATGGGCGAGGCAACCAAGCTCACGGCTGCGGAATCTGGAGATTTTGTTCGACAGGTTCTTCGCCGTGTCGATGGCCGTGTTCCTGTGGTGGTTGGCGCATCAGCAGCTGGATTTGCGCCGATGAAAGCCTTGACTGAGCGCGTCATGGACTTGGGCGCATCCGGTGTCATGGTTGCGCCACCACACACGCTGCGCACCGACGATCAAATCGTCGCCTACTTAAACATGGTTGGCGAAACCTTGGGCCCGAAAGTGCCTTGGGTGTTGCAGGATCACCCGGTGTCCACAGGCGTTCAAATGTCGGCCTCGGTGATTCTTCGCGTGATCCGCGAGGTTGACACCTGCGTCATGCTCAAACATGAGGATTGCCCTGGCCTGGACAAACTCTCGCAGATTCGAGCTGCCAGTGAACAGGGCGCAACGCGTCGGGTGTCCATACTCACTGGCAACGGCGGCGGACTTTTCCTGCCCGAGGAACTGGTTCGGGGTGCTGATGGGGCCATGACGGGCTTTGCCTACCCCGAGATGATGGTCCAGGTTTGCCAGGCCCACGAGCGTGGTGATTTGAGTCGTGCCCAGGATATTTTTGACGCCTATTTGCCGCTGGCCCGTTATGAGCAACAAGCCGGTGTTGGATTGGCTGTGCGCAAACACCTGCTCGCGCAGCGAGGTGCGATTGCCAGCGCGGCGGTACGCAAGCCCGGTCCACGCTTGTCCCAGCAGGACTTGGCCGATCTTGATCGTTTGGTTGTGCGCCAGACCCGTCGTCTGGCCGAGATTGGCTGATCGATCAGCCGGCTCAATTTTTTGGAGAAACGCATGCAAGCTGTCGCCCCCATGGACCTTGAACCCGAGGTCATTGATATTCTGTCCAAGGTCACTACGGCCACATTGACAACCATTTTGTTGAAAAAGGGTTTACGCAATGTCTGGCTGCGTGGCACTCGGCCAATTCGATCCGGACAAGCGCGCCTGGTTGGTCGGGCATTTACCCTGCGGTTCGTCCCAGCCCGAGAGGATCTGGCAACGCCCGAATCCTGGAGCTCACCTATTTCCACGCGCGCAGCCATCGAGGATATGCCAGCAGGATGCATCGCTGTCGTGGATGCCATGGGCGTTCAGGATGCGGGTATTTTTGGCGACATTCTTTGCCAGCGCATGGCCAAGCGTGGCGTCACCGCTTTAGTAACGGATGGTGTTGTTCGCGACCTCTCAGGTGTATTGGGAACCAATTTGCCGGTGTGGTGCTCTGGAGCAGCGGCGCCCCCATCCGTTGCTGGTCTCACCTTTGTCGCTTGGCAGCAGCCGATTGCGTGCGGCGGTGTGGCGGTATTCCCGGGCGATGTCATCGTTGCCGATGACGATGGTGCGGTGCTGATTCCCGCAGCCTTGTTAAAAGACGTTCTGGCGCTCGCGCCCGAGCAAGAGCGCCTGGAGGCCTGGATCATGACCCAGGTTGAGGCCGGTGCCCAGCTGCCAGGTCTCTACCCCCCGAATACACAAAACAAGGCGCGCTACCTGAAAGACACCGGCCAGGCTTGAATCGCCCAGGTGGCTGGGCCGCCACGCGCTAGAACGCTATTCAGCCTTCAAAGCGGAGCATCCGAGGCAGCGGCAGCCGCTTTGCTCGCGCGCAGAGACATGGTTTTTTTCTGAGCCAGCGCTTTGTCCGCAGCTGAGGCGAACTTGCTGTATTTACCAAGCACCGTCACCATTTGGCCGTAAATGCGTGGGTTGGCTGCCAGACATTCTTTTTGCTCCAGGAAGTCGGCCTCCCCAGAAAAATTGCCAACCAGACCGCCAGCTTCGGTTACCAGGAGCGAGCCGGCTGCAACATCCCATGGCTGAAGGCCTGTTTCAAAAAAACCGTCGGTGAAGCCAGCTGCCACATAGGCCAGGTCCAGGGCGGCAGCGCCGGGCCGACGCAGACCAGCGGTAACCTGCATCAAGTCACCCATCATGCACAGGTAATTGTTGAAGTCATCTGTGGTGCGAAACGGAAAGCCCGTAGCGACCAGGCAACCTTGCAGGCGGGTGCGTTTGGCGACCCGGATTCGTCGGTTATTCATGAAGGCCCCACGACCGCGCGTTGCCGTGAAGAGGTCGTTGCGCGTGGGGTCGTACACCACGGCTTGCTCTACCCGGCCCTTGACCGCAAGCGCAATACTGACGCAGTAAATCGGCAGGCCGTGAATGAAGTTTGTTGTACCGTCCAGAGGATCAATTAACCAGACATAGTTTGAATCTTGCGCGCCGTGGGTGCGTCCAGATTCCTCGGCCCAAATCGCATGACCTGGGTAGGCTGACAACAAGGTCTCGATGATGGCGTCTTCTGAGGCCTGGTCGACTTCAGTGACGAAGTCATTGACCTGCTTTTCTGAAACCCGAACCGACTCTACATCCAGCGCAGCGCGGTTGATGATGGCACCAGCGGCACGTGCCGCTTTCACGGCGACGTTGAGCATGGGGTGCGATGAGGTCGAATTCATGGTGTGAGTTTGGCGTTGGGAATGAACAAGGCCCCTGGTACAGGTGTGAATCAGGGTTGGGCGCCAATCCAACCGTGGGAGGCAGGCGACAATGCGCGCATTTTAACGGCGCCTCGCATGCAAACCCGCTTCATCCTGATCAACACCAGCCATGCGGGCAATGTCGGTGCCGCGGCCCGGGCCATGAAGACCATGGGGTTTGATGATCTGGTTTTGGTCGCACCGCGCTGGCCCAATGTATTGCGTCGTGAGGAGACGATCCAAAGAGCCAGTGGTGCCTTGGATGTGCTCAGAAAGGCCCGGATTGTTGATTCCCTGGACGAGGCATTGAGCGGTATGTCGCATCTTTGCGCCACGGCCATGACCCCGCGGGACTTTGGGCCGCCCACCGCTACGCCTCGAGCCTATTTTGAGGGACTGCTCGCCGGTAGGATGGACGATCGGGCGCAAAAGCCTTTTCCTGCCCACGAGCCTTTGGGCGTGGCTTTCCTGTTTGGTAGTGAGCGCTTTGGCATGCGTAACGACGATGTGTACCGATGCCATGTTTGCCTGAGTATTCCGACCAACCCTGAGTTTGGGTCACTGAACCTGGCCGCAGCCATCCAGGTGATTGCGTATGAATGGCGCCAAGCTCTGAGCCTTGGTCATCAAATTGAATCGCCTGCAGAACCTGAAGTTGCAGATGCTGCGCAGGTCGCGGCGATGTTGCTGCACTGGGAGCAGGCCTTGGTGTCGATTGGTTTTCTGGATCCTGAGGCGCCCAAAAAACTCATGCCCAGGCTCAATCAACTGTTCAATAGAGCTGCATTGCGTGAAGAGGAAATTCATATCCTCCGAGGGATTGCCAAAGCCATGATGCGCCAGACGGACGGCGGCTCGGCAGGCTTGGGGCCCGAACAGAAGACAGATCCGGATTAGACTTCAGCTCATGTTCAAACGAATCAAGTCCGACGTCCGCTGCATTCTGGAGCGTGACCCTGCAGCCCGTAGCACCTGGGAAGTTCTGACCTGCTACCCTGGACTACATGCGGTGCTGATGCACCGCTTGGCACATGCCTGCTGGACATCTGGCCTGAAGTGGCTTGGCCGCTTTATCTCGCATGTGTCGCGTTTCCTCACCGGCATCGAGATTCATCCTGGCGCAGTGATTGGCGAGCGGGTTTTCTTTGACCATGCGATGGGCGTGGTCGTTGGCGAAACCGCTGTGATTGGTGATGACTGCACGATTTACCAAGGCGTGACACTCGGTGGCACGTCGCTCTACAAGGGCGCCAAGCGGCATCCGACTTTAGGTCGGTCAGTGGTCGTAGGTGCCGGTGCCCAGGTACTCGGAGGCTTTGAGGTGGGCGATGGTGCCAAGGTGGGCTCCAATGCTGTCGTCACCAAGCCAGTTCCCGCTGGGGCAACCGCCTTGGGCAATCCTGCCCGCATCATTCAAGGTGATTCGGACGCCAAGCGTGAGGCACTGGCCTCCAAAATGGGTTTCTCGGCTTATGGGGTAACCCAGTCGGACGACCCTTTGAGTCAGGCGATGCGCGGCCTGATCGACAACGCTGCCGGACATGAGCATCAGATTGCCATGCTGTGGAAGGCTATCGAGCAATTGCAATCAGGCAATACGGGTAAAGACTGCGTCCCTGAGGATGCAGCCCGCGACGAACATTTCGAAGCGGACAAGCTATCCAATTTAGTTGGCAAGTGAGGGTGTTGGCCGGATAGCGGATTTGGGTCGAAACGCTTTGCAGACCAATGGATCGGTCTCCAGGTATGGCCCGCCGATCAAATCAATGCAGTAAGGCACGGCGGCAAAAATCCCGTTAACCCGGCTATCGCCATTGGCGTCGCGCAGGCCCTCGAGTGTTTCGGCGATGGCTTTGGGCTGACCGGGTAAGTTGATGATCAGGCTGCGATCGCGAATCACAGCGACTTGCCGCGAAAGTATGGCGGTCGGCACAAAAGCCAGACTGATCTGGCGCATCTGCTCGCCAAAACCGGGCATTTCTTTATGGGCGACGGCCAAAGTGGCCTCCGGGGTGACATCGCGAAGCGCCGGGCCCGTACCGCCCGTCGTCAGCACCAAAGAGCAACCCAGATCAACCAGTTCAATCAGGGTTTGGCTGATTTGCGTCTGCTCGTCAGGTATCAGCCGTTGCTCGTAATGAATCGGATTTTTCACCGCAAGGCCGAGCCAGTCTTGCAAAGCAGGTAGGCCCTTGTCCACATAAACCCCAGTCGAGGCTCGGTCGCTGACGGAGACGATACCGATACGAATTGGCTCCAGATTACTGTCGTGGCTCAAGACGCCTCCTTCTGCGATTGGTAGCTGGGAGTGGCCAGGGAATCACCGTCCTTATCCGGTAGCCCTAAGCCATCCCGAATCAATTGAAATAGATCTCGAAAAGCACGTCCTTTGCGTACGGCCATGCCGGGTTTTTCGGGTGACGCTTCTTTGCGAACCTGTCGCACCAAGGCGCGCAGGTGTTGAATGTCGGTTGCGGGGTGCTGATCAATCCATCTCGCCACCAAGGCATCGTCTTGCACCATGCCGTCACGCCATTGTTCGGCTTGATGCAGTAGCAATGTATCAGCAGCAGGGCCCATGGCTTGTGTATCCAGCGCGTGGCGAACCAGATCCAAGGTGGCGCTGTCGAGCTTTCGCATCAATTTGCCGATGAATTGCATCTGGCGACGCCTAGCCTCGAAATTGGTCAGGCCAGCCGCGTGGCTCAGCGCATCCAAAAGTTGGCCAGGCAACTGGAGTGAATTCAGCAGGTCAGCGCGCAGCGTGAGCAATTGCTCCCCAAGAGTTTGCAAAGCGGCACTTTGCGCCTTGAGTTCAGTTCGACTGGGTGTGTCTGAGCCTTTGAGCTCAGCCTTGAGCTCCAGGTCGCGCTCACTACCCTCGGCAACAAATTCGCCCTGGACAAAATACCCTTTTTTCATTTTTTTAGGCATAGGCAAGTATCATAGCCTCGCCATGAAATTAACCAACACCGCCACCGCTCGAACCCCAGACAAATCCGCCTCTTCGAATGCCAATTCAGGCTTTTCCTTCAGCCGCGAGTTTTTTGAAAACCTGGTGGATTTTGCGATCACGCACGCCAAAAAATTGGGTGCCAGCGATGCAGCCGCCCAAG
Organism: Rhodoferax sp.; assembly: GCA_030833685.1. Lineage (GTDB taxonomy): Bacteria > Pseudomonadota > Gammaproteobacteria > Burkholderiales > Burkholderiaceae_C > Rhodoferax. The sequence continues at coordinate 13,549 of JAURGS010000004.1, forward strand.
CCAATGAAGCCTCCGGCTTGAGTGTTTCCGTTCGAAAAGGTAGTCTGGAAAACGTTGAGCGCAACCGAGACAAAAGCCTTTCGGTCTCGGTTTACGTCGGTCAGCGCCGGGGTGCTGCCAGCACTTCAGATTTCTCGCTGCCCGCTGTTGAACAGACTGTGCAAGCCGCATTTGACATTGCACGTTTCACCGCTGAAGATGCCTTCGCAGCCTTGCCGGATCAGCAAGATATTGTCTCGGCCAAAGAACAAAGACAGGACCTGGAGTTGTTCTTTCCGTGGGCCTTGAGTAGCGCTGATGCGATGGCGCTGGCCATGGAGACCGAGGCTGCAGCCTTGTCTGTCGATAAGCGCATTACCAACAGCGAAGGGGCGGCTGTCTCTGCGCAGCAGTCGCATTTTTTTAGCGCGCACACGCACGGCTTCAGAGGCGGCTACGCCACCTCCCGCCACTCGATTTCAGTGTCACCGATTGCTGGGCGTGGTGATGACATGCAGCGCGACGCCTGGTACAGCTCTGAGCGAAGCCATCTCGACCTGGCGCAACCCGCCGCTATCGGACAGTACGCGGCGCATCGCGCGCTGAGTCGGCTTGGATCCCGAAAAATTGCGACGACGCAGTGCCCAGTTTTGTTCGAGGCCCCTTTGGCCAGCGGCTTGGTGGGTGCGTTTGTGCAGGCCGTCAGTGGTGGTGCCCTTTATCGCAAGAGCAGCTTTCTGATTGACTGTCTCGGACAGGCGGTTTTCCCAGACCATATCGATTTGCTCGAAGACCCTTTTGTGAAAAGAGGCAAGGGCAGCTCACCTTTTGACGACGAAGGCGTTCGTGTCAAGGCGCGCCACGTCGTGCAAGAGGGTCGTGTGCAGGGTTATTTTTTAGGCAGCTATTCGGCGCGCAAACTGGGCATGCGCACAACAGGGAATGCTGGCGGCTCACACAACCTGAGGCTTCGATCAGCGCGTACCCGCCCTGGCGACGATCTTGATGCCATGCTGCGACGCCTGGGGACTGGCCTTTTTGTCACCGAACTCATGGGCAGCGGCGTCAATTACGTTACAGGAGATTACTCGCGTGGAGCCAGTGGATTTTGGGTAGAGCGGGGGCGTATCGCCTACCCGGTACATGAAATCACGATTGCAGGCAACATGAAAGATATGTTGCGCGATATCGTTGCCGTGGGTGCCGACGAGTATGCCTATGGTGCCAAGCAGACTGGCTCTGTCCTGATCAAGCGCATGAAGGTCGCCGGCAGCTAGCCCTGCCCGGGGCTCGGCTTGCAGGGGTGGCGCTGAGCCGGCAGCGTCAGACCGGGCGATCAGAGGCGGTCAGCCCGGAGGAGAAGAACAACGCACCTGGCTTAATGCCCAAGGATTTTGGACAAAAAGTCTTTGCTGCGCTCATTCTGCGGGTTGTTGAAGAATTCTTCGGGCGAATTCTGTTCAACAATTTGACCCTGATCCATGAAGATCACGCGATCGGCCACCGCTTTGGCAAAGCCCATCTCGTGGGTCACGCACAGCATGGTGATGCCCTCATTAGCCATTTCGATCATGACGTCCAGCACCTCTTTGATCATCTCCGGGTCGAGTGCCGATGTTGGTTCATCGAACAGCATGATCTTGGGCTTGAGGCATAAGGCACGGGCAATGGCCACGCGCTGCTGCTGACCGCCTGAGAGCTGCAGCGGATATTTATGGGCCTGCTCAGCGATTTGAACCCGGTTGAGCTGCACCATGGCTTTTTCCTCAGCCTCTTTCTTGGGCAATTTGCCAACCCACATCGGTGACAGTGTCAGGTTTTCCAACACGGTCAAGTGGGGAAAGAGGTTAAATTGCTGAAATACCATACCCACCTGTTTGCGTACATGGTCAATAGCACGGACATCGTCTGAAAGTTCGGTGCCATCAACCACCAGGCGACCCTCTTGATGCTCTTCCAAGCGGTTGATGCATCGGATCAGGGTGGATTTACCTGAACCCGATGGCCCGCAAATCACGATGCGCTCGCCTCTGGCAATGCTTAGGTCTATATCACGCAATACGTGGAAGTTATTGCCGTACCACTTGTTCACCTTTTCAAACGAAATGATGGGGGAGTCTTTGCTGTCGGTCATGGTGATTTCGTCCAGTTAGCGTGCTTTGCTTTTGTTGACCTGCTTTTCAACCCAACTGCTGTAGCGCGACATGGAAAAACAAAAAGCGAAATAGATGAGGGCGATGAAGAGGTAACCTTCAATCATGAATGGGCGCCAGTCGGCGTCGGAATTGAGCGCCAGCGCCATTGCACCTGTCAGCTCATAAAGGCTCACGATGGTGACCAGTGAAGTGTCCTTGAACACGGAAATGAAGTTGTTCATGATGCCTGGCACCACCATGGCCAGCGCCTGCGGAAGCACGATCTTGCGCTGGGTTTGCCAGTAACTCAAGCCCAGGGTAGCGGCGGCCTCGATCTGGCCCTTGGGCACAGCCTGCAAGCCGCCACGAATCACCTCGGCGGTGTAGGCTGCCGAAAATAGGGTGATTCCGATCAGCACCCGAAGCAGCACGTCAATTTTCAGGCCAACTGGCATAAAGAGCGGGAACATGAAAGAGGCCATGAATAACACCGAGATCAGTGGAACGCCACGAATCAGTTCAACATAGACCGTACAAATCGTTCGAATGGCTGGCAGGTCAGAGCGCCGTCCAAGTGCAACCACCAAGGCCAGGGGAAATGACAGCACCAGAGAAATCGATGCCAGCAATATCGTCAGTGGCAATCCACCCCAACGGTCTGTCTCGACCACACTCATACCCAGTAGCCCACCAGCCATCAGGTAGTAAAAGACAACAAGCACCACTGCCCACAGCCCTGGCAGCCAGGGCTTCCAGAAACTGCGAATGCAACTGGCGATCAAAAGGCCAACCAAAAGGCCGGTGGCCACCAAGGGCCGCCACTGTTCCTCGAAGGGGTAGCGACCAAAAATAATGAAACGGTATTTTTCAGTAACAACGCCCCAGCACGCCCCGGCAGTCTCGGCGCGGCAAGCTTCAAAGCGAGCTTCCCAGACGGCGCGAATCAGGCCCCAGTCGACCAGTGTGGGAATAAGCCACAGTAAAAAGGCGCCAATCACCAGCGTCGCCAAGCTGGTTGTTTTGTCACCAAACAAATTGGTCTTGATCCACGCGACTGGGCCTTCGGTGTCGACCGGAGCGGGGCGTGAAGGAACAGGCTTGAAAGTAGAGGCGTTCATGTCGTTGTACCCCAATCAGCGCTCTTTGATCGCAGCACGCTTGTTGTACCAGCCCATGAAGGCTGACGTGCCCAGCGACGTTGTGAGGTAGACCAGCATCACGATCGCGATGCACTCCACGGCACGCCCCGTTTGGTTTAAGGCCGTGTTGGAGATCGAAACAATATCGGGGTAGCCGATCGCCACTGCCAGCGATGAATTTTTCGTCAGGTTCAGGTATTGGTTGGTCATGGGGGGGATGATCACCCGCAGCGCCTGCGGCAACATGATCAGACGCATCTCCATGGAGGGGCTTAGTCCCAGAGCAGAAGCAGCTTCAGCCTGCCCACGTGAAACTGATTGGATACCTGCACGCACAACCTCCGCAATGAATGCGGCGGTATACAGGGTCAAACCAAATAAAACGGCCAGGAATTCGGGCGTAAGTGCCCCACCATTTTCAATAGCAAAGTCGCCTCGAAAAGGTCGGTTCGATTCGCTCGGGGCACCACCTGCCAACCAGCCGAGAACGCCGCAGACCACAACAATTGCCAAAGGCACCCAAAACATGCTGCGGGGCTGCCCTGTAGCTTCAAACAGCTTTTTGGCCCAGGCGCGATAAACCACCGCCAAGGCACATCCAACAACCATCCCAAGAAGCATCAGCAAATGCCCAAATTCCCAAATCGGAACCGGAAACTTGAACCCGCCTTTACTAAGGAATGCGGGCCCAATGGCCCAGGCTTCCATGGGCGCAGGAAGAATCTCAGTCAACAGCACGTACCACAAAAGCAACTGGAGCAAAACCGGAATGTTGCGGAACATCTCCACGTAAATTTGTGCCAGGCCTCGCAGCAGTGCGTTACGCGAAAAGCGACTGACACCGACGAGGGTGCCAATCACTGTGGCCAGAACAATGCCTACGATAGCCACCCGCAGGGTGTTGACCACACCCACCAAAAACGCCTGGTAATAGGGGAAAGAAGAGTCAAAGTGATAAAGGCTTTCACCAATGTCAAAACCGGCGGCATTGGTCAGAAAGTCGAAGCCACTCTGAATGCCGCGCACACGCATGTTGGTGAGCGTGTTGTGCACCAGAAACCATCCGATGCCAACCACGACAGCCGCGGCAAGCAACTGGTAGACCAGTCCACGAAAGGCCTGGCTGCGCCAAGACCATTTACTAATTTTTGGCGGGTTGTTTGCAGACACGGCGCTGTTTCCCTTGGCTACGAGGGTCCTGAAAGTCCAGGCCCTGTTAAAAAAAAGCCGCTGGAGTGGCAGCGCACACTCCGGCGGCTTTGCTGGGTACGCAGATTAACGTACCGGGTAGGCGTATTGCAAGCCGCCTTTATTCCACAGGTTGTTCAAACCGCGGGGCAGGCCCAAGGCCGATTTAGGACCGACGTTGCGCTCAAAAATCTCGCCGTAGTTACCCCCTGTTTTGATGGCCCGGACCATCCAGTTTTTCTCCAGGCCGAGCAATTTGCCAGTGTCATCGCCATTGCCCAATAAACGCTTGACAACCGGGTCTTCAGAGGATGCGGCCATTTGGTCAACGTTGGCCTGGGTCACGCCGTATTCCTCGGCTTCCAGCAGACCATAAATCACCCACTTGACAATGGCGAACCACTCGTCATCACCACGACGCACCATCGGGCCCAGTGGCTCTTTGGAGATCAGTTGCGGCAGGATCACGTGTTCGGCTGGGTTTTTGGCCTCTTTGTTACGCACCGAAGCCAAGCCGGACGCGTCGGTGGTGTACGCCAAGCAACGGCCGGTGAAATACGCGGCAGTTGCAGCTTCCACTTTTTCAAACACAACAGGCTTGATATTCAGGCCGTTCGCTTTAGAAAAGTCAGTCAGGTTTTTCTCGGTGGTGGTGCCGGACTGGACGCACACGGTCTGGTTTTTGAGCTGCTTGGCATCCTTGATCTTGGTCTTAACGGGCACCATGAAGCCTTGGCCGTCGTAATAGGTCACGACCGTGTCATGCAAACCCAGCGAGGCGTCGCGGGTCAGGGTAAACGTGGTGTTGCGCGACAAAACATCGATTTCGCCGGACTGCAGAGCCGTGAAACGTTGCTGCGCTGTGAGTGGAACGTACTTGATTTTCTCAGCGTCGCCCAAAGTGGCTGCAGCGATAGCGCGGCAAGTGTCCACGTCCATACCTGACCATTTGCCTGCGGAGTCGGCAGCACTGAAGCCAGCAAGGCCAGTGTTGACGCCGCAGATTACCTGGCCGCGCGCCTTGATGGCATCCAAGGTTTTGCCCGCAAACGCCGGGGCAACAGCCATCGAACCGAGGGCGGCAACCGTCACGGCCAAAGCTTTAATTTTGTTGACTTTCATCGAAAGGTCTCCATGGTTAAAAATCGGGATAAGCCGTCGCAGTATCAGACAGACGGCGCCAAAGTCGCTCCCAAGTGAGCCGAAACTTTAGCATTTGTCTTGGCTTTTGGGGCTAAGGGTTTTTACTTGGTTTTACCCTTTTTTATGCGACTTTTGCATGACGCAATACTTTTTGGGCTGTGCTTTTCGCGGGTTGCGATCGGGCGATGCGTGCATACTGCTTGCGAGGCAAAAGTTCAGCAAGGGGTAATGCCAAGGCACTGCCCGTGTTGAAGCGTGCCCACGCTTGTGGTTTCCTTTGGAGCAATGGAATGTTGAATGAGTCGAAACCAGACCTGATGGGAAATCGTGCCCCATGGCGCCAGCGCCTGTACACCATCATTTTTGAGGCCGACACCAAAGCGGGGCGTTACTTCGACCTGATCCTGATCGCGGCAATTTTGATCAGCGTTGCGGTCGTGGTGGCCGACAGCGTGCAGGCCATCTCCCAGGCCCATCATGCCAAGCTGTACGTCATCGAGTGGTGTCTGACGGTGCTGTTCACGCTGGAATACGTCGCTCGCCTGGTTTGTGCGCCGCAGCCTTTGCGCTATGCCACGAGTTTTTATGGCGTGATTGACTTGCTCGCTATCGTGCCCACCTACTTGACCTTTTTGGCACCGGAGCTTGGCGCGCTGGTGGATATTCGCGTGTTGCGCCTGTTGCGAATATTTCGCATCTTGAAGCTTGTGCGCTATGTCAAGGAGTACCAGGCGATCGGGCAAGCGCTGCGCGCGAGTTCGCGCAAGATCATGGTTTTTTTGGCAACGGTGATGCTGATTGTTTTGGTTGTGGGCACCTTGATGTATGTGGTGGAGGGGCCCCAGCATGGATACACCAGCATCCCAGTGGCTGTCTACTGGGCGATAACGACCATGACGACTGTGGGCTACGGCGATATCTCCCCGCAGACCGATTTTGGTCGCTTGATTGCTTCGGTCATGATGCTACTGGGTTGGGGTACTCTGGCGGTTCCAACCGGTATCGTGACAACTGAGATGGTTCTCCACAAGCGGCGAGTGACCACGCGCACATGCCCGGGATGTATGACAGAAGGGCATCTCCCAGAGGCTGATTTTTGCTTTCACTGCGCGACCCGACTTCTGCCCTACGAAAGCGATTCAGCCAAGCACCCCTGATCCTGCCGTTAAGATGCCGCCCTGTTTGATACGACCGGTGTAAGACGCCAACAGGAGCTCGATATGTTTGAAGCAGTGATCGCGGGCAGCTTGCCCAAACCGTCTTGGTTGTCAGAGACAGAAAAACTCTGGCCTCAGTGGAAGTTGCAGGGTCAGGATTTGTCACAAGCCAAGATGGATGCGACGCTCATGTGGGTCAAGCTCCAGGAAGATGCCGGACTCGATATCGTCGGAGACGGCGAGCAGGCCCGCCAGCATTTTGTGCACGGATTTTTGGAGCAGGTTGGGGGCATTGACTTCGAGCACAAGGTGACCATGGGTATACGTGATGGTCGCTACGATGCGCAGGTGCCGCAGGTGATTGCGCCGCTCAAGCTCAAGGGTCGTGTGCACGCGATGGAGGCGCAGTTGGCGCGAGCGCACACGACAAAGAAGCTGAAATTTACCCTGCCGGGCCCGATGACGATTGTGGATACGGTGGCTGACCGCTTTTACGGCAGCAAGGTATCGATGGCCATGGCCTTTGCGGATTTGCTTAACCAAGAGGCTTTGGCCTTACAGGCAGATGGCGTCGACATCATCCAGTTTGACGAGCCGGCGTTCAATGTGTACATGAAGGACGCGGCCGACTGGGGCGTTCAAGCGCTTGAGCGCGCAGCGCGTGGCCTGACCTGCACCACTGCCGTTCATATTTGCTACGGTTATGGCATCAAGGCTAATAACGATTGGAAGGAAAAACTTGGTCAGGAATGGCGCCAGTACGAGGAAGTGTTTCCCGCGCTGGCAAAAAGTAGCATTCGCCAAGTCAGCCTCGAATGCTTTCACTCGCACGTTCCGCCTCACCTGATGGCCTTGCTTGAGGGCAAAGACGTGATGGTTGGTGTGATCGATGTGGCCAGCGACGTCGTTGAAACACCCGAACAGGTGGCAGACACCATCGGTCTAGCGATGAAATACGTACCAGCAAATCGGATTTTTCCGTGCACCAACTGTGGCATGGCCCCCATGTCGCGAGAGGTCGCCCTGGCCAAACTCAAGGCCCTCGGAGACGGTGCCCGCTTGGCCCGTGAGCGCTGGCAGACTAAAACGGGCGCGCCGTGACTCTCGAGCTCGTGGACCCCGCTCAGCTTGGCCTGAGCGCAACTCGACTGCAGATGCTCATGAGCGCACTGCAACGGGAAGTAGACCGAAAACGCCTGCCAGGCGCTGTGGCCCTGGTCGCTCGCCACGGCAAGATAGCGCTTAAAAGCAGTGTTGGGTTTCTCAACGCTGCGACCGGCGAGCCCATGCACGAGGATGCCCGGTTTCGCATTTATTCCATGACCAAGCCGGTGGTGTCAGTGGCGACCATGATGCTGGTGGAGCAGGGGCTATTGGTTCTGGCCGATCCTTTGAGCAAATTTCTTCCTGAATTTGCCAAGCAGCAGGTCTATTCACAACGTGAAGGTGAGCCAGAGCTGATTGCGCCGCTGAAAGCGATCACGATTCATGATTTGCTGCGCCATACGGCAGGAATGACCTACGAGTTCCTGGGCGCCAGCGCTGTACATCGGCAATATGGGCAGTTGCGGTTTGGTGCAAGGGACAAAACGCTCTCCGAACTCACAGCACAGTTGGCCCAAGTGCCTCTGCTGTTTCAGCCAGGGACCGTTTTTGAGTACAGCCGCGCTACAGATGTGTTGGGCAGGGTGATTGAGGTGGTGTCTGGTCAAAGTCTGCCAGCCTTTTTGGACGAACATATTTTCGAGCCGCTGGGCATGCGTGATACCGGTTTTTCTGTAGCACCAGCTTTTCATGGGCATATCGCGGAGCCCTTTGCCCGTGACCCTGACGGCGGCATGCAAATGAAGGTCAATGATGTACGCACGGAGGTGGCGTTGGCTTCAGGCAGCGGGGGCTTGGTTTCGACGGCCGCCGATTACGCTCGCTTTTTGCAGTGCATGCTTGGGCGTGGCCAGTTTGACGATGTGCAATTGCTCGGGCCTCGAACTGTTGATTTCATGACGACGGATCATCTAGGCGACATTCCCGTGGCGGCGACAGGGTCCAGAAACATGCTCCCCCCGGGCCACGGTTTTGGTCTAGGGTTTGCTGTGCGCAAAAGTCTGGGTGCCACAGCCGAGCCTGGTTCGGCTGGCAGCTACTACTGGGGAGGTCTTGCCGGCACCGCATTTTTTGTCGATCCTGCGCTTGATATGTTTGCCTGCCTGATGATTCAAGCGCCTAATCAACGTGATCACTACCGCGCCTTGTTTCGTCATCTGGTCTATGCCGCGGTCAACGATTAAAAATGCCTTGTGCGCTTTTGAGTATGGCTTGACGCATATCAAATCTGATTGGGAATGCTGAGTCAGAATGGGTAACACCGCGGAACCCAAGATCGCGCTTGTCGTAAAAGGAGATGACCATGTTCAAACACATTCTGGTGCCGGTTGACGGTTCAAGAACTTCGCAGGCGGCTGTGGCCAAGGCACTGGGCCTTGCTAAAGCATTTGGTAGCAAGGTGAGTGCCATTTATGTGATCGATCCCTACCCCTTTAGCGGTGTGGGGTCAGACTTTGCCTACGGCCAGACCGAGTACTTAACGGCGGCCAATGCGGAGGCGAATGCGGCCATCAAGTACGCCAAAGAAAGTCTGATCGATGGCGGTGTGCCAGTGGAGACCCATGTGGTGGAGGGGCACAACACCTGGCGTGGGATCGTGAGCACCGCGGAGTCCTTGCAGGCAGACCTTATTGTGATGGGCTCGCATGGGCGTAGTGGCATCGAAAAGCTGGTTCTGGGCAGTGTGGCGCAGGCCGTCCTGACCCATACCAAATTGCCAGTTCTCATTGCCCGAACCTAGGCTTTGATAGGTCAGAACCATGATTCTGGTGCTGTCGGGGCATTGGCCTTCCCAGTTATCGAACTTCCCAGTTAATTAAGCGCTGGCACGCTCGAAAATCGCGGCGATACCTTGGCCGCCGCCAATGCACATGGTCACCAGCGCATAGCGCCCTTTGATCCGCTGCAACTCATACAGGGCCTTGACCGTAATCAAGGCCCCTGTGGCGCCGATGGGGTGGCCTAACGATATTCCCGAACCATTGGGGTTTACCTTGGCCGGATCCAGGCCCAGCGTCTTGGTCACCGCGCAAGCTTGCGCGGCAAAGGCTTCATTGGCTTCGACCACGTCGAGATCGTTCACGGATAGCCCGGTGCGCTGCAAAACAGCCTGCGTGGCCGATATGGGCCCCACGCCCATGATTTTGGGATCCAGACCAGTGTGGGCATAGCCGACCAGACGAGCCATGGGTTGCAGCCCCCTGGCTTGGGCGGTTTTGGCTTCCATCAACACCAGCGCAGACGCGGCGTCATTGATGCCCGAGGCGTTGCCAGCGGTGACCGTGCCATTTTCCTTTTGGAATACAGCTTTGAGCTTAGAGAAGTCCTCGAGTTTGGCCCCCGGTCTGAAGTGTTCGTCGGTGTCAAAGGTGACATCGCCTTTGCGCGCTTTGATTGTCACCGGCGTGATTTGCGCTTTGAAATAACCGGCAGCAGTCGCTCTTTCAGCCCGGTTGTGACTCTCCACTGCAAGCGCGTCCTGCATGTCGCGGGTGATGCCGAATTGAGCAGCAACATTTTCAGCAGTTACACCCATGTGGATGTTGTGAAAGGGATCGTGCAAAGCGCCCACCATCATGTCGACCATCTTGGTGTCCCCCATGCGGGCACCCCAGCGGGCGCTCAAGCTGGCGTAGGGGCCGCGGCTCATGTTTTCAGCACCGCCACCAATGGCGATATCGCAGTCGCCCAGCAAAATCGATTGGCTGGCATTGACGATGGCTTGCAGACCCGAACCACACAAGCGGTTGACGTTGTAAGCCGGTGTCCCTTCGCTGCAGCCCCCGTTGATGGCGGCCACACGGGACAGGTACATGTCTTTGGGCTCGGTATTGACGACATGGCCAAAGACCACGTGTCCTACATCTTCGCCCCGCGTATTGGCGCGCGACAGCGCCTCCTTGACAACCAATGCGCCAAGTTCGGTGGGTGCGACGTCTTTCAGGCTGCCGCCGTAGGTACCAATGGCGGTGCGCACCGCGCTGACAACAACAACATCCCGAGACATAAAGCACTCCTTATTCAGTGGGGGGGAAGGCCAAGCAATGCAGCATCTTAGCGTTTGCTTGCCAAGTCCTGGGCGCGCTGAGTTGCGGGGTTGGCAGCTCAGTGGTGCATCGTTGCAAAGCCGCTGGGGCAACGCAAGCGAAGCACACGCCCATCCCTTGGGTGGGTAAATTTCAATTCGCCGGCGTGCAGCATCAGGCGCGATGTTGACGCTGTTGGCGAGCCGTAAAGCCTATCGCCGACGATCGCATGCCCGATGGCCTGAAGGTGAACGCGCAATTGGTGAGATCGGCCGGTCAGTGGCTCGAGTTGCACAAGACTGTGAATGCCCATCGACTTCATTAACCGCCAACGGGTTTGGCTGGGCTTGCCCGCGCTGTTGATGATACGCATAGGCCGCTTTGGCCAATCCAAAAGAATTGGCAGATCGATCAATGCCCAGCCCTGCTCATCGGTTTGCGGCGCAGTTGGTGTACCAAGGACCACCGCCTCATAATGCTTTGAGATCTCGCGCTGGGCAAAGGCTTGACTGAGTGTGCGCTGGGTTTGACTGTCCAAAGCCATGATCATCAGACCTGATGTGTCCATGTCCAAGCGGTGGACTACGCGCGCCTGCGGGAATTGGGCTTGCACTCTGCTGCTCAAGCAGTCCTGTTTATCTGGTCCTCTTCCCGGCACGCTCAAAAGTCCGCACGGCTTATTGAGGACCAGCAGCTGCTCGTCCTGGTGCACTATCTCGATGACGTTCATGCCAAGCGTTTGCATGGACGCCAGTGCCGTCGGGCGCATCGCCTGGGCAGATTCAGAGGCTCCTAGGTCGGCAGACCCAGGAGCCCCAAAAGTCGTCAAAGCGATTGCAGTGCCTGATTGAAGGTTGCGCTCGGGCGCATCACTGCGGCACATTTAGCGGCGTCAGGCATGTAATAACCACCGATATCAGCTGGCTTACCCTGCACCACACGCAGTTCTTCCACAATCTTGGCCTCGTTCTTGAGCAGCGTTTGTGCCAGAGGTGCGAATTTAGCCTTGAGTTCGGCGTCCTCGGTCTGCTCGGCCAGAGCTTGCGCCCAGTACAGCGCCAAATAAAACTGACTGCCCCGATTGTCCAGTTCGCCCGTGCGTGGTGAGGGTGACTTGCGGTTGTCGAGTAATTTACCGGTGGCTTGGTCGAGGGTCTTGGCCAAGATTTTGGCCTTGGCGTTTTGGGTCTTGATACCCAAGTCTTCGATCGAGACGGCCAGCGCTAAAAATTCGCCCAGAGAGTCCCAACGCAAGTGGTTCTCTTCGGTCAGTTGCTGAACATGCTTGGGGGCGGAGCCACCGGCCCCGGTTTCGTACAGGCCGCCGCCGGCCATGAGTGGCACGATCGACAGCATCTTGGCCGACGTGCCCAGCTCCATGATCGGAAAAAGGTCGGTGAGGTAGTCGCGCAAGATATTGCCTGTGGCGCTAATCGTGTCCATGCCGCGAATGACACGTTCTAGTGTGTAACGCATCGCGCGTACCTGGCTCATGATCTGAATGTCAAGGCCGTTGGTGTCATGCTCGGCGAGGTACATCTTGACCTTGCGAATCAACTGCGCCTCATGTGGGCGGTAGGAATCCAGCCAGAACACAACAGGCATCCCAGAATTGCGGGCCCGGTTGACCGCCAGCTTCACCCAGTCACGAATCGGCGCGTCTTTGACCTGGCACATGCGCCAGATGTCACCCGTCTCGACGTTTTGGCTCAGCAAAACTTCACCTGTTGCCAAGTCGGTGATGTTGGCAACACCATCTTCTGGGATTTCAAACGTTTTGTCGTGCGAACCGTACTCTTCGGCTTTCTGCGCCATGAGACCCACATTGGGCACGGTGCCCATCGTGGTGGGATCGAATGCGCCGTGCCACTTGCAGAAGTTAATGATCTCTTGGTAGATACGGGCAAAGGTTGATTCGGGGATCACCGCCTTGACTTCCTTGAGTCGGCCATCAGCGCCCCACATCATGCCGCCATTGCGGATCATGGCGGGCATCGAGGCGTCAACAATAATGTCATTGGGCGAGTGAAAGTTGGTGATGCCTTTGGCTGAATCCACCATCGCCAACTCTGGGCGGGCTTCATGACAGGCGTGTAGGTCACGCATGACTTCGTCTTGTTTGGACTTGGGTAGGCTGCGGATCTTGTCGTAGAGATCGACCATCCCGTTGTTCACATTCACGCCGAGCTCTTCAAACAACTTATCGTGTTTTTGGAAGGCCTCTTTGTAAAAAATCTTGACGCAGTGCCCAAACACAATCGGGTGCGATACCTTCATCATGGTGGCTTTTACGTGCAAGGAGAACATCACACCTGTTTTCCTGGCGTCTTCAATTTCCTTCTCATAAAAAGCCAGCAGCGCCTTTTTGCTCATGAACATGCTGTCAATCACTTCGCGGTCCTGCAACGCGACTTTGGCTTTCAGCAGGATGGTTTTGCCGCTGTGCGTGATCAGCTCCATCTTCACGTCGCGGGCTTTGTCCAGCGTCATCGATTTCTCGCCGTGATAGAAGTCGCCTTGGTGCATGTGCGAGACGTGCGTGCGAGAGGCTTGGCTCCACTCGGCCATGCTGTGCGGGTTCTTGCGGGCATATTCCTTGACTGCCTTGGGCGCGCGGCGATCAGAGTTGCCTTCGCGAAGAACAGGGTTGACCGCGGATCCGGTGCAGCGGGCGTACCGTGCTTGAATTTCTTTTTCCTCAGGTGTCGTCGGCTGATCCGGATAATCGGGTAGCGCATAACCTTTGCCCTGCAGTTCCTTGATCGCTGCGACCAATTGAGCCACCGGCGCGCTGATGTTGGGCAGTTTGAT
>JAURGS010000050.1 GCA_030833685.1 Rhodoferax sp.
CGTGCCGACACCTCAGCTTCATGGGCTTTGACTGAGTCGACTAGGGCCACCTGGTGCGCGATGAAAGCGCCAAGCAAGACAAGCCAAAAAACGGCGACGAGTAAGCCAGCACGGCGCAGGCCTATTTTTTTTAAATTTTGTTCCATACGAGAAACTTGCCAGCAGTCTTTTGATTGGGAATTCCCCCCAAAAAAGGTTTGCCGGACTCAGGCGCAGACGTATCCTAGCCGGTAATCAAACTGGCAGCAGGCTGCGCAGTGAGGGATGCGGGCGAAATGTTAAGAGATTGTTAGATTGAAGCGTCTGCTCGGGTATTTGGAACGCCCGCTGCAGCACTTTGGCGTAAACCGCGTGGATGTCGATGGTGGCGGGCAGGTCGCGCTCTTCGAATAAATTTTTCTTCTCCAATCCGCGCCAGTCTGCATAAACACGCGATTCACTTACCAAGCCCCCTGCAACAAAGCAACATGTACCTACCCCATGGTCGGTTCCCGTAGTACCGTTTTCTGCTGCGGTGCGCCCAAATTCGGTAATGGTGACCACCAGCGCATGTTTCCAAGCCTGCTGCATTTCTTGTTGAAAAGTTTCAACCAGTTCATTGAGCGTGCGCAGTTGCGTGGCGTGCGAACCCGTTTCAGCACCCTGGTTGGCGTGGGTGTCAAAGCCGTTACGCATGTCAATCAGGCCTACCCTGGGCCCGCCTTCATCGCGCATTTGCGCGGCTGCTACACGGGCTAGGCCGCGCATGGACCTGACCTCTTGGAATTTACCCCGGCCCATGCCGTTACTGTCAGCGCCCACGTTGGCATCGTGAATAGCACTGGCAAAACCAGCCAGGGTGGGGTCATCGCCCCAAAGCTTGGCCACTGCAGCGGTATCGGTGCCCCGTAAATTCGGCATCCAGTTGGGAAATTCGGTGCTCGAGCGTTGGTTGCCCCGTAATAGCATGGGCATTGGAATGGAGATCGCAACGCCGCCAGGGACCTTCGCGTGCTCCATGGTCCGACCAACCCAACCAGAGCTGGAGGCGTAAGGCGTGGACAGGCCGGTCTGCATGATGTCTTGGCCCTCGAAATGCGAGCGGCCGGTGTACAAAAACCCGGTGCTGTGAATGAGTGCGAGTTGTTGCGATTGCCACAGCCGATGCAGGCTGCTCAGTTCCGGATGTAGCCCGAAGTCAGCGTTCAAGCGCAAAGCTCGCTGTATACCGATATTGGGACGAATCGCCAGGTAGTTCGTATCACCCAGCGGGGGCGCAGCGGTCAGTCCGTCCATGCCGCCACGCAAGAGCACAAACAAAACCCTCGGTGCGTCGGGCATCGGGCTGCTCCATGCCGGCGGTATGGCTGCAAAGCTTAAGGTGGAAAGTGTGGCGCTGGCTTGGATGAACGTGCGACGCTTCATGGCTTAACTCCAGAGCATGGTCGGGCTTGCGAAGTACGCGATAAGCGCCAGGCGTAGGTCGCGGTTGTCCCGTGCGCTCTCAAAAAGGCCCCGCGCAATGGACTCGGCAGGCAGATCGCGGCGAACAGCTCCCAAGAGTTTGAGTTGCAGGTCCACTAGCTGGCCGGCTCGCTGGGCTTGGTTGGCCAGAACGCTGAGGACGCGAAGGCGCCGATCGAGCATCTCTTTGGAGATCCAATCTGAGGAAAGAATTGGCCAGCCGTTGGGTTGCGGGCAGCGTGGCAGCTCTTGCCCCAAGTCACCCAAAATGTAAGGCGTTTTATGGCCTGGCGTGGTTTTGGTCAGTGGAATCGTCCGCGGGGGCTCCATCCCGCAGACGGTTAAGACCTGAAGCAACCAGGTCTCTGGCGAGACAAATTTTCGGGTTTTTCCGATATGCGCCCAGCAGACTTCAATAACAGCCTGATGCACGGTAGGCAGATGTCCTTTGCTATGGATAAAAACCGACTGCACATGATTGACCGCCTCGGTGGGCGGCTGGTCGTCCAGAAAGTACACGCACAATTTGGTGGCCAGGTGCAAGGCTGTGGCTGGATGGGCGGCAAGGTCGCTTATCAAATCTTCCAATTTGGAGGAGGGTTTGAAAAGCGCGCTGTAGCGTTTGCCCAAAACCTCTTGGGATCCAGGCTCGTGGCGGTTGAAGTCAAAGTACGTGCCCAGAGGCTCGCCCTTGTGCCATTTGTCTGGCTTCATGTCGCGCCAGCCGGTGAGGATGAGCGTTGTGGCTTCAACGTCTTTCTGGGTGTAGCCGGCGCTTGGGCTTAGGGTGAACAATTCCAGAAGCTCACGCCCCAGGTTTTCGTTGATGCTGTCCTTCGTCCATTTTTCGCGGGCTGCCTTCGAGTTGGGGCCTGTGTTGCGGTTGTTATCCAGGTAAACCAGCATGGCAGGGTGGGTCACTGCGTGCCACAGCATGTCTCGGTAAGAGCCTTTCATCAAGGGTCGCAGTGAGCGCTGATAGGGCCCGATCAAGGTGTCGTTATTTTGATTGCCTGGCGCCACCATGAAATGGTTGGTCCAGAAATGCCAAAAGCGCTCAAACACGGGTGCTTTGCCGAACAGGGCCGTGGTTTCCCGCGCCTGGACTTCCTTCCAGTGTTCAAGCCGCCAGTAGGGGGTGCCAATGGTGCGTTCGCGGTAGTCTTCGTATTCGCTGGGACTGAGCGTTTTAGCTTTCTCAAAAGACTCCTTCTCCAGCCTTTGATGGGTGGCAAACGCATGCATCACTTTGTTGATATCGGTATGTAAGACCATGTCTGCCGGCAAGTCAGCGCGCCTTGACCCGTCAAGCTCGAGGATGTCGATTGCCGGATCCTGGGCTAACTGCTCAACTGCCCAGCCGATGGGGTCAGCAGGCAGGGCTTGATCGCCGGCTCGGCCAAAAGCGATTCGGCGGGTAAATTTGGAGACGAGCGTTGAATCGGCAGGTTGGTTCACTTCACAGCTTTACAGGGTTGCGGCGTCATTATGGTTTACGCCAGCGGGTCTTCGCCACTATCAAGGGAGAGGTAGCTTCGCCGGAGGGCGCAAAGCGCGCGGTGGCAGGCAACACATTGCGCGTATCGGTGCGATCGGCGGGCTGGGTGTGGTCGGCATAGCGCGATTGCACCGTTCACCGGGCCATGACGTCCGGCAGCCCCAACGCGTTGTTGCGACGGTGGGGGCGCCTTGTTTCGCGGGCGTTCTTTTTGATGCGTCCAAGCGCCTTACCATCGCCACTTTTCTTCGGTAGCGACCCAGGGAAGTAAGCGCCTTATCTCCAACAGGGTCACTCCACAGTGACAGATTTTGCGAGATTGCGTGGCTTGTCCACGTCTGTTCCACGCGCACAGGCTGTGTGGTAAGCCAACAGCTGCAAAGGCACCACGTGCAGGATCGGCGAGAGCAGGCCGTAATGCTCGGGCATTCGGATCACGTGCAGGCCTTCAGCGCTTTGGATCTGACTGTCAGCATCTGCCAAAACATAGAGCAGGCCGCCGCGGGCCCGAACTTCGTGCATATTGCTTTTGAGCTTCTCCAAAAGCGCATCGTTGGGAGCCACGGTAACCACCGGCATTGAACTGGTGACCAGGGCCAGGGGACCGTGCTTGAGCTCACCGGCGGGGTAGGCTTCAGCGTGGATGTAGCTGATTTCCTTGAGCTTGAGTGCCCCCTCAAGGGCAATGGGGTAGTGCAAGCCTCGCCCTAAAAACAAGGCGTTGTCCATGCGTGCAAATTCGTCTGCCCAACCCATGATTTGTGGCTCTAACGCCAAGACAGCCTGTAAGGCCAACGGCAAATGCCGCATGGCGGTGAGTTGACGATCTTCCTGCTCTTGTGAAAGATGGCCACGCACCTTGGCCAATGACAGTGTCAGCAAAAACAGGCCGGCGAGCTGGGCTGTAAAGGCTTTGGTTGAAGCCACGCCCACCTCGACACCGGCGCGGGTGATGTACGCGAGTTCGCACTCGCGCACCATGGCGCTGGTTTGAACATTGCAGATCGTCAGCGAGTGGTGCATGCCCTGACTGTGCGCGTGACGCAAAGCGGCCAATGTGTCTGCAGTTTCCCCGGATTGCGAGATAGTGACTATCAGGGTCTTCGGGTTGGGAACAGAGTCGCGGTACCGGTATTCGCTGGCCACCTCCACCTGGGTGGGCATCTTGGCAATGCCCTCTAGCCAGTACTTCGCAGTGCAACCGCTGTAGTAACTGGTGCCACAAGCCAGTATCAGCACTGAATCAATCTGTTCGAAGACTTCTGCCGCAGATGCTTTGGAGCCATTAAAGAGTTCAGGTGTAATGCCCAAAATGCCTTCAAGGGTGTCTGCAATCGCGCGCGGCTGTTCAAAGATCTCTTTTTGCATGTAATGCCGATAGGGCCCGAGTTCGGCAGCGCCGCTGTGCGCAACGACGGTTCTAACCGGACGCTCCTGCGTGCTAAGCGTCTTGAAACTAGCGTCGAGTATGGTGTAGTGCTTAAGGTGCAGGTCGACAACATCCCCTTCCTCAAGGTAGACGATTTGGTCTGTAACCCCGGCAAGCGCCATGGCGTCACTTGCCAGGTAATGAGTCGTTTGGTCTTTCCCAACGCCCAGAATCAGGGGTGAGCCTGAACGCGCACCCACGAGTCGGTGCGGCTCATCCTTGCAAAACACAGCGATGGCGTAAGCCCCATGCAGATCGCGGACCGTGGCTTTGACGGCTTCCAACAGATCGCCCTGGTAGTGGCTGTCGATCAAATGACCAATAACCTCGGTGTCGGTCTGGCTTTGAAAAGCATAGCCCTTGGCCTGCAATTGCGCGCGCAATTCGTCGTGGTTTTCAATGATGCCGTTGTGTACCAAGGCGACGCGGCCCGGCTTGTCTTTCAAGCTTTCCAAACTACCAGGACCTGAGCTGAAATGCGGGTGTGCGTTATGGACGGCAGGTGCGCCATGCGTGGCCCAACGGGTGTGGGCAATGCCTGTGCCGCTTTGCAAATGGTCGGCTTCAATTTGCGACATGAGTTCAGACACTCGCGAGGTGCTGCGCGCACGCTTGAGGCCTTGTGCGTGAACGGCCACACCACAGGAGTCGTAGCCCCGGTATTCCAGGCGCTGCAAGCCCTGAACCAAGACAGGTACCACGTTGGCTAACGATACAGCGCCTACGATCCCGCACATACATGAGTCCTCATGGTTGGTAACACTTGGCGTGATTGTCAGTTAAGTCTGCACATTGGCGGGCGCAGGGCAGGGGGGTAGTGGCGCGCAAAGTTGTTGACCCGTCATCAGGCAAATGTTTCAGCTTCGCCCAATAACCGTCCTTGTTGGTCTTTTGCAGATAAAGCGGGTTGCAAGCCTTCTAGGGGCCAATTTATAGCCAATGTGGGGTCATCCCAGGCAATGCAACGCTCGTGGGCGGGGGCGTAGTAGTCCGTCGTCTTGTAGAGAAAATCCGCGCTTTCGCTGATGGTTAGAAAGCCATGGCCAAACCCAGGGGGCACCCAGAGCTGGCGATGGTTGGTGTCACTCAGTTCGATACCAAACCAGCGCCCGAAATGCGCTGAAGATCGGCGCAGGTCGACGGCCACATCAAATACCCGGCCTTTGACCACGCGCACCAGTTTCCCTTGGGTGTGCTGAATTTGGTAATGTATTCCGCGCAGCACGCCTTTGGCCGATCGCGAGTGGTTGTCCTGCACGAATGGCATGTCAAGCCCAGTGGCCTTTTCAAACGCCTGTTGGTTAAAGCTTTCAAAGAAAAAACCGCGTTCATCGCCGAACACCTTGGGTTCGAGCAGCAGCACACCGGGCAGCGGGGTGTTGACGACATTCATAGGCTTTTTGACGTGTTTTGACTGGCTTGCTCAGTCAACAGGCGAACCAGGTATTGGCCGTAGCCGTTTTTGAGCAAGGGTTGCGCCAGTGCCTCTAGCTGCTGATCATCGATAAACCCATTGCGCCAGGCGATCTCTTCAACGCAGGCAACCTTTAATCCCTGGCGCCGCTCTAGGGTTGCGATGAACTGGCTGGCCTCCAGCAAGCTGTCATGGGTTCCTGTGTCCAGCCAGGCGTAGCCCCGCTGCATGATTTGTACATTGAGCCGGCCTTGCTCCAGGAAAGCCTGATTAACCGCGGTGATTTCCAACTCGCCGCGGGCGCTGGGTTTGACTGATTTGGCGATGTCCACCACGGTGTTGTCGTAAAAGTACAGCCCCGTCACCGCGTAGTTACTTTTAGGCTTGGTGGGCTTTTCTTCAATGCTGCGTGCCAGCCCTTGTGCGTCAAACTCGACAACGCCGTAGCGCTGCGGGTCGGTCACATGGTAAGCAAAAACCGTTGCACCTTGCTTCTGTGCGTCTGCCTCGTGCAATAGCGTGGTGAAGTCATGGCCGTAGTAAATGTTGTCGCCAAGGACCAACGCGCTGGGATCTTGCCCAATGAATTGCTCCCCAATGATGAAGGCCTGTGCCAGGCCATCGGGGCTGGGCTGGACGGCGTACTGAAGATGAATGCCCCACTGCGATCCGTCACCCAAGAGCTGTTGAAACCTTGGTGTGTCCTGCGGCGTGCTGATGACCAGAATGTCGCGCATGCCAGAGAGCATGAGGGTGCTCAAAGGGTAGTAAATCATCGGCTTGTCGTACACCGGCAGCAATTGCTTGCTGATTGCCATGGTGGCCGGGTGCAGACGGGTGCCAGATCCGCCCGCCAGAATGATGCCTTTGCGTGTCGTCATGGATTTGGTCCTCAAACGCCCAGGGTTTCGGTCAGCATACGTTCTACGCCGTGGGTCCAGTCGGGCAGCGTCAGACCGAAAGTGTTTTGTAACTTGGCCGTGTTGAGCCTGGAATTGTGCGGGCGCCGCGCCGGCGTGGGGAAGGCCGAGGTCGGCACCGGCGCAATTTCTTTTGTCTTGATAGCCAGGTCCGGGCGCAGCTGACGCGCTTTTTCGATGACGTAGCTGGCATAAGCCCACCAGTTGGTCTCACCAGATGCCACCAGGTGATACAGACCACCATCCTGCGGCCGTTGCAAGACCTGACGTAGGGCCAGTATGCTGACATCAGCCAGCAACTCGGCGCTGGTGGGTGCGCCAAACTGGTCGTCGATCACAGTCAGGCGTTCACGTTCTTGCGCCAGGCGCAGCATGGTTTTGGCAAAGTTGCCGCCACGCGCGGCGTATACCCAGCTGGTGCGAAAAATCAGGTGCTTGCAGCCACTTTGGGTAATGGCCAGCTCGCCCTCAAGTTTGGTTTGGCCATAGACGTTAAGCGGGGCGGGCTGGTCGGTCTCGACCCACGGTGTGCTGCCGCTGCCGTTAAATACGTAGTCGGTGCTGTAGTGAATCAGTAAGGCCCCCAACTTGTTGACTTCCTCGGCCAGCACCTTGGGAGTGGTGGCGTTAATGAGTCGCACCAGATCGACTTCGCTTTCCGCCTTGTCCACGGCAGTATGTGCCGCCGTGTTCACCACCACGTCAGGCGCAAAATGCTGAACGGTGCTCCTAACACCCTCGGGTTTGGTGAAATCAGCGCAATGCGCGGGGCTGTCAAAGTCCAACGCGATGACCTCGCCAAGCGCGCTCAGGCTGCGCTGCATTTCCCAGCCCAGCTGCCCGTTTTTACCCAGCAAAAGGATCCTCATGCGCGCGCCTGGTAGTTGGTCTCTAGCCACTGCCGGTAAGCGCCGGACTGAACTTTGGACACCCAATCCGGGTTGGCCAGGTACCACTGAACCGTTTTGCGGATACCCGTTTCGAAAGTCTCTGTCGGCCGCCAGCCGAGCTCGCGTTCAATCTTGCTGGCGTCGATCGCGTAGCGCCGGTCGTGGCCGGGGCGGTCGGGCACAAAACTGATTTGCTCCGCATAACTTTTGCCATCGGGCCGGGGTTGTAGCTCGTCAAGCAAGCTGCACACCGTATTCACAATGAAAAGATTGGGCTTCTCGTTCCACCCACCGACGTTATAGGTCTCACCCACGACACCCGCCTCTAAAACCCGCCGAATGGCGCTGCAATGGTCTTTGACGTAAAGCCAGTCGCGTACCCGTTGTCCGTCTCCGTAAACTGGCAAACGTTTGCCGGTCAGGGCATTGACGATCATCAGCGGGATGAGTTTTTCGGGAAAGTGCAAGGGCCCGTAGTTATTGCTGCAATTGGTTGTCAGCACCGGCAGCCCAAAGGTATGAAGCCAAGCCCTAACCAGGTGATCGCTTGCCGCTTTGCTGGCTGAATAGGGGCTGTTGGGCTCATATTTTTTGTCTTCGGTAAACGCCGGGTCGCTTGGCCCAAGGCTGCCGTATACCTCATCGGTGGACACATGCAGAAAGCGAAAAGACGGTTTGGCTTCTTCGTCCAGGGCCTGCCAATAGGCATGCGCGCTTTGCAATAGCCGCATCGTTCCCATCACATTGGTTTGTATGAAATCCTCTGGGCCGTGAATGGAGCGGTCGACGTGGCTTTCAGCCGCGAAATTGACCACAGCGCGAGGCCGATGCTCTGCAAACAAGGCTGAAGTCAACTCACTGTCGCCGATGTCGCCGTGGACAAAAACGTGCCGTGCATCACCTTTGAGCGCGGCCAGACTGTCCATATTGCCCGCGTAGGTCAGTTTGTCCAGATTCAAAATGGGCTCATCGCTACCAGCCAACCAGTCAAGAACAAAATTGGCGCCAATAAAGCCTGCGCCGCCGGTGACTAGGATCATTGAAGGTTCCCTGTACTACAAAAAAGGCTCAGCGCCCATAAACATCCTCAAAGCGCACGATGTCATCTTCACCCAGGTAAGACCCCGATTGAACCTCGATCAACTCCAGGTCCACTTTGCCGGGGTTCTCTAGCCGGTGGGTTGTGCCCAGGGGAATGTAGGTGGACTCGTTCTCGCTGAGCAACAGCGTTTCGTCCCCCTTGGTGACGCGAGCGGTGCCGTTGACCACAATCCAGTGCTCGGCTCTGTGGTGATGCATTTGCAAAGACAGCGAAGCACCAGGCTTCACAACAATTCGCTTGACCTGGAATCGCTCACCGGCATCCACGCCGTCGTAAGAGCCCCAGGGTCTAAAGACTTTGCGATGAATGGTGCCTTCAGATCGGCCCTGGCTTCGCAGTTTTTCAACAATGGCCTTCACATCCTGAGTGGCGTCTTTATGCGCCACCAGCACTGCGTCAGCGGTTTCGACCACAACCAGGTTACTCACGCCCACGCATGCCACGAGTCGGTGCTCGGACATTGCCAACGTACTCTCACACCCGTGCAGTACCGTGTCGCCTTGGGTCACGTTGCCTTGGGCATCCTTGGGCAGTACATCCCAAAGCGCATCCCAAGCGCCAACGTCAGACCAGCCCGCCTCCAAGGGAATCACCACCGCCTGGGGTAATTTGGCAGCGGATTTGGGCGCGGCCACACGCTCCATCACCGCGTAGTCGATCGAATCGCTGGGGCAGGCAGAAAAGGCCACCGGGTCAACCCGATAAAAATCGCCGTCGGTTTTTTGGCTCTGCCAGGCCGTGACGCAGGCGCTATGAATATCAGCACGGCAGTGCTGTAGGGCATGGAGCCAAACCGAGGCTTGGACAACAAAAATTCCACTGTTCCACAAATAGTCGCCGCTCTGCACATACCCAATCGCGGTGGCGGTGTCGGGCTTTTCAACGAAGCGCGCAATCGCCCTTGGAGACTGGCGGTCGCCGTCTGCGCCAGGCGCGGCTTGAATATAGCCGTAGCCTGTCTCGGGGCCGGTGGGCCTGATTCCAAAGGTCACGATGGAGCCGGTGAGGGCTTGCTGCGCAGCAGCTTGCACGCCTTGGTGGAATGCCGCTGTGTTGGTGATCACGTGGTCTGCGGGCATGACCAGTAGCACGGGATCCTGGCCATCCTGCCTCGCAGCCAGGGCAGCCAAGGTGAGGGCGGGTGCCGTGTTACGGCCCACAGGCTCCAACAAAATCTGTCCCCGCAGGCCCAGCAGCCGCAGTTGCTCGGCGATGACGAACCGGTACTCTTCGTTGCAAACCACCATGGGTGGCGAAATCTCAATATCTGGGACGTCGTTGGCACGCCTGATGGTGGCTTGCAACAAGGAGTCCTCGCCGACCAGGCTGAGCAGTTGTTTGGGGTATTTCTCTCGGGACAGTGGCCACAGCCTAGTGCCAGAGCCACCTGACAAAATAATTGGTTGTATGGAAGTCGTTTTCATCGTGATGTCGCCTTAAGTTAGTTTGGTTAGGTTGCGCGTGCGTCACCCCAGCGCAGGTGCGTGGTGTCGTCGCCGCGGTACAAAATGTCGCCTTGGCGATCCACGCAATAGTCAGGCGAAATAACCATTTCACTGAAGCGCATGTCTGCAGCGATGCGGGTGTATTCAAATAGCACGCTACGGGTGATTTTGGCGCCGCTGCGGATATGACTGCCATGCCCAATCCAGCAGGGACCGATGATGCTGGCACCAGGCTCGATTCGCGCGCTAGAGCCAATGTAGACCGGACCTTCAATGCTGACCTGATGCCATGGAATATTGCAGTTGAGTCCAACCCAGACGCCGGGTTTGACTTGTTTGCCTGGAATGGTCACGCCCGAAACTTCGCCCTTGAGCACCCGCTGCAGGACCGACCAATAATCACTGACACGCCCGATGTCGATCCAGTGAAAGGGCCGGTTTTGCACGTAAAAAGGAAGCTCGTGGGCGACCAAGTCCGGAAAGAGTTGTGAGCCAATGTCATAGACCTGGTGCTGCGGGATCATGCCAATTACCGCAGGTTCAAAAATGTAGATGCCGGTACTCGCAAGCGTTGACTTGGCGTCTTTGGGTTGAGGCTTTTCCTGGAATGACTCGATCAGGCCAGTTTGGTCAGCCACAACAATCCCGTAATTCTTGACTTCCTCCAACGGCACATCCATACCGATGACACTGGCGATCGCGTTTTTTGCCCGGTGCTCTTCCAGGGCTGCTGTGATATCCAGATCAATCAGTGCGTCACCGCACAAGACCAGGGTTGTTTCATCAAAGAAGTCGCTGAAATCCTGAATGCGCCGCATCCCGCCCGCAGACCCCAGCGGTTTGGGCAAGATGTCGCCGTGATCGCGAATGCCTTCGTAGGAGTAACCAATTTGCACGCCCCAGCGGCTGCCATCACCAAAGTACTCTTCGATTTTTTGGTGATGCCAAGCCACGTTGACCATGATTTCCGTGACGTTGTGGCGCGCCAGGTGCTCGATCAGGTACTCCATCACGGGCTTACCCAGAATCGGAATCATCGGTTTGGGGAGATCTTTCGTCAGTGGTCTGACGCGCGTACCCTGGCCGGCGGCCAGGATCATGCCTTTTGCCATGAACATCCTCTCTGATTTTTGTTGGAATTATTGTTCAAAACCCGTCTTGGTCCTGCATTTTCTAGCCTTAGCACTTGCCTTTTAAGTCTGGGCGAACAATTTTTGCGGTTTGTTTTGCGCTTTGATCGCGTCATTCGACGCTGTGATGCGGCATCAAAGCGATAGCCTGCATACCAACACGCCGCAATTGGAGATGACTTTTGCATACACTTGTCATGCTTTTGTAAAAGCATGCTTTGAGCCAACCCCGGAAATCCCTAGAGTTTTCTGATGCCCCAATCCGTCGTTCCTTCGCAGCGCCTGCATATTCTGGTTGCCGATGACATACCCTCATCGCGTACCCAGTTGACCGAAATGCTCAAAAGCTTAGGCCATCAGGTCATGGCTGTTGACAGTGGCGAAGCCGCGCTTCGCGCAGTTTCGCAGGCCTCGCTAGATCTTGTCCTTTTGGATTTATTGATGCCCGGCATGACAGGGTTTGATGTGGCACAAACGCTTCGGGACACTGTGACCGAGCGCTGGCTGCCCGTGATTGTGATGTCTTCTCTGGAAGGGGAGCAGCATCTGATTTACGCGCATTCCAGCGGCGCAGATGATTACCTGGTTCGACCCGTCAGCCCAAGCATGTTGGATGCCAAGTTGCGTCATTACGCACGGGTACTGGGCATGCAAAACAGATTGGCTGGCCTTGCCCGTCGGCAAAAAGTAATCAATGACAACATTCTGGACGCGGTCGTGACGCTTGATGAGCTGGGTGTCATTCGCGAGTGCAACCAGGCGGCCTCCAGGTTGCTGGCGGGCGCAAATCGCCAGCTACCAGGGCAGGTGGCAGAGGTTGTCTTTGGCGACGCGCTGGTGAGCTTGTTGCATGTCACGACCACGACTTTGGTCAGTGGGGATGGTCGGGAGTTTCCCGCCGAGCTTGTCTGGAGCAGTTGGCGCGAACAGGGGCGTATGCAATACACGCTGGTGATTCACGATCTGACAGAGCGCCGGCGCATTGAGCGCATGAAGGACGAATTTCTTGCCACAGTCAGCCATGAACTGCGCACGCCACTGACATCGATTTTGGGTGCCTTAGGCCTGATTTCTTCAGGCCTGGCGGGAACATTGCCAAAGCAGGTTACGGAAATGGCGGCTATCGCTAAGCGCAACGGCGAACGCTTGGGTAAATTGATAGACGATGTGCTTGACTTGACCAAGCTCGAAGGCGGTCAAATGGTATTTAACCCGAGGGCGTGTGACCTGGGTGACCTTTTGATGGAGGCAGTCAACGGCATCAAGCCGTATGCGGATACGGAAGGTGTCAATCTGATTCTGGGTGCGATGGAAAACTGCCCCCCCGTGAGGATCGACCCAGACCGGTGCTTGCAGGTCTTGGCCAATTTGTTGTCAAACGCGCTGAAGCATTCGAACCGCGGCGATGCCATACGTGTGCAACTGACCTTCGATGACCACTTGGCGGTGATCAAGATTAAAGACAAGGGGCCAGGGGTAGATCCTGACTTTCGCCAGCGCATGTTCGAGAAATTCTCCCAAGCTGACGCGACAGACCAGCGGCCCCAGGGTGGATCAGGCTTGGGTTTGTATGTGAGCAGACTGTTCGTTGAACGCATGGGTGGCCGTATTTTTTGTGAATCTCGGCCAGGTGCTGGTGCCACCTTTGGTGTGGAGTTTCCATTGGCCACCAATCAAACCCGTAATGTCGGCAATGATGCAGTCAGTAGCCAGGGGCAAGAATGGTGAGCTCA
>JAURGS010000051.1 GCA_030833685.1 Rhodoferax sp.
AGCCAGCCACTGCAGGGTGCGCCCGCGTGCAAGTGCGGCCGCTTGCTGTTTGTAGGCCGGACGTTGCCAGCAATTAAAGCCGTGGTCAGCCTGGTCATAGGTGTGGATATGCGCGTTGGGCCGACCACTGAAGGCTTTTCGCACCTCCTGAACGGCTTGGGCAGGGATGTGTTGATCGAGGTCCCCGTAATGGAACAGGATTGGTACGCGGATCTGAGGCGCCAGGTCCAGCATGTTCTGGATACCACCTCCGTAGTAACACACAGCAGAGTCGACCGTACCGCTTGCCGCCAGCGCGAAACCAAGGCGCCCGCCCATGCAAAAGCCCACGGTGCCGACCTTGCTGGTGACTTCAGGCCTCAAGCGCAAGGCCTTGGCCGAACTCTTGAGGTCTTCGACAGCTAAGGGCATATCCAGCGCACCCATCAACTGACGTGCAATTTGTGTACCTTGCGCGTCATAAGCCAAGTCAACGCCTACTTGCTGGCGCCAATACACGTCTGGGGCCAGCACGACGTATCCGTCCATGGCGTATTGGTCGGCGACTGCGCGAATATGCGCATTGACACCCCAGATTTCCTGAATCAAGACCAACCCCGGTCCACGGCCTGTTGGTGGCAGGCTCAGGTACCCGTTAAAGGTTTGTTGGTCGTGGCTGTTGATCGCTACAAAAGTGTCATTCATGGCAAGTCATTAACATGGGAACATCGCCCACAGTTTAAGCCCGTGCGGCAGGCGCCTGTTTCAGCTTGTCAGCCTCAAGCCAGCCATGGGTGATTCCCTTAATCCAACCAGAGCGTTGCATGATGATGAATGTGAAATCCCAATGGCACACCGTGCTGACCAGCCTGGGGCTCGACTTGCGGCCTTTTGAAGGCAATGACTTGCTGGTGCGCTCACCGATCAACGCAGACGAGCTGGCGCGTCTTCGCAGCCACGATGCTCACGCTGTGCAGGCTGTGGTGCAGCGCGCGCACGCCGCCAGCCTGCAGTGGCGCCAGGTTCCCGCACCGCTGCGCGGGGAGTTGATCCGCCTGTTTGGCCAGTCCTTGCGCGAGCACAAGGCCGCCTTGGCACGGCTGGTCACCTTGGAGGCTGGCAAGGTCGCCTCTGAAGGGCTTGGCGAGGTGCAGGAGATGATCGATATCTGCGACTTTGCGGTGGGCTTGTCACGCCAGTTGTATGGCCTGACGATTGCCTCAGAGCGGCCGGGCCATCGCATGATGGAAACCTGGCATCCCCTGGGTGTGGTGGGTGTGATCAGTGCATTCAATTTTCCGGTGGCGGTGTGGTCCTGGAACGCCGCTCTGGCCCTGGTTTGCGGGAACGCCTGCGTCTGGAAACCGTCGGAGAAAACCCCGCTCACCGCTTTGGCTTGTTGCGCCATTTTTGCCCGTGTTGCCCAGGCCATGCGCGAGCAGGGCACTGCAGTACCCGAGCATCTGGTGGAGGTGGTCCTGGGCGGTCGCGAGACCGGAGCGGCGCTGGTTGACAGCCCACAGGTCGCGCTGGTGTCGGCCACCGGAAGCACGCGCATGGGCCGTGAGGTTGGACCGCGTGTGGCGCAGCGTTTTGGCAAAAGCCTATTGGAGCTTGGTGGTAACAACGCGGTGATCGTCGCACCTTCAGCCGATTTGAAACTTGCCTTGCGCGGCATCGTCTTTGCTGCAGCGGGCACCGCGGGACAACGCTGTACGACCACGCGCCGCTTGATTGTTCACCAGGCTGTTTACGAGCCGCTGATGCAGGATCTGAAGCGCGCCTACCGGGCTTTGTCGGTTGGCTCACCCCTGGAGGAGGGCCACCTGGTTGGTCCTTTGATCGATAGCGCAGCTTTTGAGGGCATGCAAAGGGCATTGGATATGGCCCGATCCCAAGGTGGTGTGGTCTTTGGTGGCGAGCGCGTGCAGCTCAGCGGTTGTGAGAACGGTTTTTATGTGCGCCCAGCGTTGGTTGAGATGCCGGCTCAAAGTGCCGTGGTGCAGGAGGAAACCTTTGCCCCGATTTTGTATGTGATGCGCTATCGCACTTTGGAGGAGGCCATTGCCATGAACAACGACGTGCCACAGGGGCTGTCATCTGCTATCTTCACGCGCGATTTGCAGGAGGCTGAGCGTTTTTTGAGCGCCACCGGTTCCGACTGTGGCATTGCCAATGTCAATATTGGTACCTCTGGGGCAGAAATCGGAGGAGCGTTCGGCGGTGAGAAGCAGACCGGCGGCGGGCGCGAGTCCGGCAGCGACGCCTGGCGTGCGTATATGCGCCGCGCCACCAACACTGTCAATTATTCAGATGCACTGCCACTGGCCCAAGGGGTTCGTTTCGACGTTTAGGCCTCTGGGCCCGACACTGCCGGCGCGCTGCTCTGTCGCCTGACCCAGGCCTCTCAGGCGTGCGGGCGGGTCCGATACCAATAGGCGCCGTCGTCGCCAAGCTCACGCTGCAGTTCACCGCGCAGCATCAGGTGATTGAGGCACGCCACGCTCTCGCCAGTGGCCATGCCCAGCAATTGCCATTTGTCCTGACTGATGTCCCGGCCAAAGAGGGCTTCGAATACATCCACGGCCCGTCGCGGTTGACTGCACGCTTGCCGCAAACGCTCAAAGCACGCGTGTTGGCTTTCGCGCAAGGTCTGCAGCCGCGCGTGCAGTCCTCTAAAAGGTTCGTTATGCGAGGGCAGAACCAAAGTGTTTGGGCTGACTATTTTCTGCAACTTATCGAGCGAGGACAGCCAGTCCGTCATGGGATCCGCTTCAGGCTCTGTCGGGTAGACCGACACGTTCGATGAGATCCGGGGTAAGACCTGGTCGCCAGAGATCAGGACTTCAAGCTCGGGGCAGTACAGGCAGGCGTGCTCTGGCGAATGCCCGCTGCCCACCACAACCTGCCAGGTGTGACGACCAATTTGGAGCCTATCGCCATCGTTAAGCCGCTTGAAGTTTTCGGGCAAGGCGTGAATGTGTTTGCCAAAACTGCCAAAGCGAAGCCGATAGTGTTCGATTGCCTGCTCGCTCCAGCCGGCTTTGCGGTAAAACGAAATACCCTCCGGCGGGGCTTCTCGGCCCGTGTCAGAGACCATCACCCGGCAGCTCAGGTACTCGGTTCGGGTCATCCACAAGTCGATATTGAATTTGCGGGTGAGCCAGCCCGCCATGCCAACGTGATCGGGGTGCATGTGCGTGACCAATACGCGCGTTGCCGGGCCAAGATGTGGCGCAAGCGCCATGAGGTCCTGCCAAAGGGATGCGCATTCTTCGGTTTTTGTGCCGGTGTCGACAATGGCCCACCCCTGCCCATCATCAAGCGACCACAGGTTGATGTGGTCCAGTGCGTAGGGCAAAGGCATGCGGATCCATCGAACACCAGGCGCAACCTCCAGGGTTTGGCCAGGCGCAGGCAACGAAGCGAAGGGGTAGCTCAGCGCCTGTGTGCCGTCGCTTTGGGTAGGGGATGCACTCATGGCGCGCAAGTAAAAAAGTTGGTCGAGGAGTTTGCTGAGCGCGATTTGGCGGCTTGGCTGGGCTCCATGGCGCTCACATTTTGGGGTTTTGATCGGGCGTGCTCGTCACCGACACATTCAGGCTGGGGGCCTGGCCGCTTTTAGGCTGGCCGGTGTACACCGTCATGTGCGGGAAGGGAATCTCCACGCCGTGCTGATCAAAACTTTGTTTGAGGCGCTTGAGAAATTCACGGCGCAGAGCCCACTGTTCGCCAGGGACGACGCGCATGCGCGCACGCAGCATGACAGCAGAGTCGCCCCACTCATTCACACCAGCAATCTCCAGCTCGTCCTGGATGCGCTGCGCCCAATGCGTGTCAGAGCGCAGCTCCGTGGCGACCTCGCGCATCAACTGGAAAGCCTCATCGACGCTTTCCCGGTAGGCAATGCCGATATCGATCACCGCAAACGCGTGGTCTCGGGTTCGGTTGGTGACGGTGGTGATACTGCCATTGGGTATGAAGTGCACATTGCCCTCGTAATCGCGTAGCTGCACGTAGCGCAAATTCATGTCTTCGACCACGCCGCCGATGCCCGCCACCTGAACCACATCGCCTTGACGCATCTGGTTTTCCAACAGCAGAAAAAAGCCGGCCACATAGTCCTTAACCAGGCTTTGGGCACCAAAACCAATGGCCACGCCCAGCACGCCGGCTGCGCCCAAAATGGGAGCCACTGAAATGCCCAATTCGCCCAGCAAGAGCATGCCACCAACCAGTGTGATGACCACGGTTGCGATGTAGCGAAAAACCCGACCCAGCGTGGTTGCGCGCTTGAGTTCTTCTGAGTCGTCTAGGTTGCGGCTGAGGTAACGCCGCAAAGAGGCGGTCAGGCGATCGGTGCCTTTGATCGCAATCCAACACAAAACGAGAATCAACACGATGCGCACCGCGCTGATCACAGGGGGTGCCCAGCCCGCGTCAACGGGAAGGTAGTTTTCGAGCCAGTGCGTGTCCACTTGAGTATTTCCGAAGGTTATTGTGAAGGAAAATATGTTTGTACAAATATATATTTTATACTGACCGTTTCCTGTTTTAGACGTGGGCGGCTGCCCACGCAACGCCAAGGAGTGCCATTGTCCTCAAAGTCTCCGAAGTCGGCCGAACCCGTTTCCCCACCACCACGCGGGGAGATCGCACAGGCTTTGGCAAACACGGCACCGGAGGTCAACGCTGAGGCCTTGTTTGGCCAAATTCTGAATCTCTTGCGTCGAATCGAGTCAGGCATGAAAGACGTGGACCATCCACAAAAGATGAGCGGTTCGCAATTGTGGGCTTTGTGGCTGATTGCTGCCCACCCCGGCATGCGCATCTCGGACATGGCGCAGGCCATGCACATCCACCATTCTTCAGCCAGCAATTTGCTCGACAAGATTGAGGCGCGTGACTTGATTCGCCGACAACGCCAGAGCACCGATACCCGTGTCGTGCGCCTGTGGCTGACCGCCCAGGGCGAGGAACTGGCGGCCCAGGTTTCCGGTCCCGTCCAGGTCAAGTTTCGCCAGGCACTCGAGCAGCTAGGCCCGCAAGACAGGCAACAAATGTCGCGCGCCATTGCCCAGGTACTGCACGCCGTAGATGCCTGATTCACGCAGGGAAACCTCACATGTGGTCTCGCGTGGCCAGCGCTGGAAAAAGCCGTCGCCAGCCCAGCGCCACCGCAATTGTCCCAATGCCGCCGAGCAAAACCGATCCGACTGGTCCCATTAGCGCCGCGGTGGCACCGGATTCGAATTCTCCCAGCTGATTTGACGCGCCAATAAAAATGGCGTTGATCGCAGACACGCGACCACGCAATTCGTCGGGCGTCTCCATCTGCATGAGCGTTATGCGAGCCACCACGCTGATGTTGTCTGCAGCGCCGGCAACGGCCAGAGCCACCATCGAAAGCGCCAGGGACTCCGAGAGTCCGAATACCACTGTGGCTACCCCAAACAGGGCTACTGCGTTGAGCAGGCGCGGCCCAACGCGCCGGCGCAAGGGCCAGCGGGTCAGGACCACCGACATCAGCAATGCACCCACCGCAGGCGCGCTGCGCAGCATGCCCAGGCCAACTGGCCCGGTGTTCAGAATGTCACGTGCATAGATGGGTAACAAGGCCGTGGCCCCGCCCAGCAAGACCGCGAACAAGTCCAGCGACAGGGCGCCCAGCAGAATTTTTTGTTGCCAGACATAGGCCACGCCCGCCATCAGTTCGTTCAAGCTAATGGCACGCGCCACGCTCTTGGTCTGGTAGCGAACAGCGAGCGCCAGGACGGCGGCGACGCTCAGTGCAGCCAGACAGGTACCGTACACCACGCTGGGCCCACCCAGGTAAAGCACACCCCCCAGCGCCGGGCTCACGATCACGGCCAGTTGCATGCCACTGGTGCTTACCGCCACCGCTGAGGGCAGCAAGTCCCGCGGCACCAGCAGCGGCGTGAGCGCCTGCTGAGCCGGCATTTGAAACGCGCGCGCCACACCCAGGGCCACCGACAACCACAAAATCAGATCGCGGGTCACGAAGTCACCTTCCGAGCCCCAGGTCAGCCACAAGGCCACTGTGGCTTGGGTCGCAACACTGGCGGCAAAGATTCGGCCGCGGTGATAGGTGTCGACGACATGTCCGGCGGGTAGCGTCAACAGCAGCGCAGGAAAAAACTGAAACAGGCCGACCAGCCCCAGGTCCCAGGCGCTACCGGTCAGGT
The DNA here is from genome assembly GCA_030833685.1 of Rhodoferax sp. Lineage (GTDB taxonomy): Bacteria > Pseudomonadota > Gammaproteobacteria > Burkholderiales > Burkholderiaceae_C > Rhodoferax. The sequence continues at coordinate 6,186 of JAURGS010000051.1, forward strand.
CGTACATGTGCCAGGCCAGTGCCACCATCAGCATCTGGTTGCCAGCAATGCCAATGAGCCGGGCAAACCAGAACCGCACAAAAGCTTTTTCCTGAAGGAGTAGTCTGACCATGGTGAGTGCCCGTTGGGCCGGGCTGAAAGTGCGCCTGGCTACAGCGCTGGCGCAAGCCAGCGCTTAAGGCTCTCGCCCATGGCCAAAGGCTTTTCCATCGGCGCCATATGACCGGCCTCTTCGATGACATCCAGGGTGGCATGCGGCGCCAGAGCCTGCATCGCCTGGTGCTGGGCCAAATTGGCCCAGTTGTCTTGCCGCCCCAGGGCAAGCAATGTGGGAATCTTCAAATCCCGCAACACATCGGATGCGTCTGGACGAGCCAGTAGGGCTTCAATCTGCCCAGCGAAGGTGTCTGCGGTTTTGGCAGCGAACATATCGACGATGGCCTCGATCAGATCCTTGTCCTGCAAGCGCGCCGGATGCACCATATCTTGCACCCAGGTTCGGGCCATGGCGCGAACACCTTGGCTGTAGGCCAGATCACGCAAAACGTAGCGGCGTTGGCGCTCGAGTTCGCCTGCTTCACCCGCTGCTCGGGGCAGGTAGGCGGTATCGATCAGCGCGATATGGGTGATGCGCTCTGGTGCCATGCGCATCATCTCCATGGCTACCCGTCCGCCCATGGAATGGCCGGCCACGGCGAACCGAGCTGGGCACTGATCCAGTACGCGTTTGGCCATTTCCACCAGGCTGCTCGACGATTCATGGTCAACCAGCTGGGTCTGGATGTGCGGACTCAAATGTGGCAGCACTGGCTCCCAGACCCGCGGGCTGCACATCAGCCCGGGGACCAGAACCAGTGTCAGCGAGGCCGGTGTGCCCATCTCAGGGCTTGGCCTTGGCTGGATCTTTCACGGCGGTGAAGGTCTGGAACTCGGTGTTCCACAGGTGGTTGTTGATTTTTTCGACCTTGCGGATGTACACGTTTTGGATCACGTCACGGGTCTCGGGATCAATCTGCATCGGGCCGCGCGGGCTCTCAAAGGACTGCCCTTTCATGGCTTGCAAAAGCGCATCACCGCCCGCGCCTTTACTGCTCTTGGCTGCCTCGTAAATCACGCGCATGCCGTCATAGGCGCCTACGGCCATGAAATTGGGGCGTGCCCCGCCATTGGCTTTGCCGTAGGCCTCGACAAACTGCTTATTCATGGCCGAGTCATGCGCTGCCGAATAGTGGTGTGTGGTGACCACGCCAAGCGCAACATCACCCATGCCATCCAGAATGTCGTCATCGGTCACGCTACCCTCAGCAATCACCCGAATGCCCGCTTTGTCCAGGCCACGTTCGGCAAACTGTTTCATGAGGCTAGAGCCTACACCAGCCGGCACGAAAGTGAACAAGGCATCGGGCTTGGCGTCACGCACTTTCTGCAAAAACGGCGCGAAGTCTGGGCCACGCAGCGGGACTCTCAGCTTTTCCATCACCAAACCACCTTGCTTGGTGAACTGTTCGGCGAAGTATTTTTCCGAGTCCACGCCTGGGGCGTAATCGGTCACCAGGGAGACGACCTTCTTGATATTGTTTTTAGCGGCCCAGTCAGCCAGGATCGTGATCACCTGCGGCACGGTGAAGCTGGTGCGAACGATGTAGGGCGAGGCTGCTGTGATGCTGGATGTTGCCGCGGACATTACCACCATCGGTGTTTTGGACTGCGTGGCGATTGGCGCGCTTGCAAAGGCCAGTGGGGTCAGGCCAAAGCCGGCCAGGACCTGAACCTTGTCAGAGACCACCAAGTCCTGAACCAGGCGCTTGGTGGTATCCGGTGTGCCGGTGTCGTCTTTGATAATGAGCTGGACTTTTTTGCCAGCGACGGTGTCGCCATGTTGCGCCATGTAGAGTTTGGCTGCCGCTTCCAATTGCTTGCCGGTAGAAGCAAATGGGCCGGTCAGCGGCAGGACCATGCCGATCTTGAAGGTGTTGTCCTGAGCCAGGACGGAGCCAGAGACAGCCAGCAAGGCCAGCGCCATCAGCTGGGTGAGCGCGATGCGTTTGTTCATGGTGTGAGCTTTCTTCAGTAGGTCATGGAAAAGAGTTGTTCGAAGGCCAGTTGAGCATTACCGGCCAACAGGCGGGCACTATAGCCGTCTTCGGTACCCTTAAGGTCTTTGCTGCGCTGAATTGCTACCGCCCTGTTTGCGCGGGTGTTAGTGCTGGAACAGCTTGTCTGGGCGCTGTTGGCACATCAGCAGCCAATGGGAAACTGGCGGCGAATGTGGGCCACTTGCTCTGGGCTGAGACATTGGCAATCGCGGCCATGCAGGCGCAAGTGCAGTTGCGCCGTTGCTTCAAGCTCTTCCATGGCGTCTGCCGCAGCTGACAGGCTCGACCCACCCACCACAGGCCCGTGGTTGGCCAGCAGCAGGGCATGGTGACGGCCCGCGTAGGCGCGCACCGCAGCCGCCAAAGCAGCGTCGCCCGGCGGATGGTAGGGCACCAAGGGCAACTCCCCAATGCGCATGACGTAATAGGCCGTCAGCGGCGGCAGAACGTCGTGCGGGTTGAGGTCCTTTAGCACGGAGACTGCCGTGGCGTGCCCAGCGTGCAGGTGCACCACCGCCTGGCAGCGCGGACGCTGCTCATACATCGCGATATGCAATTGGGACTCTTTGGTCGGGATGTCGCCAGACAGGTGTTGACCCTGTGGGTCCAAATGCGAGAGCCGGGCGGGGTCCAGGCTGCCCAAGCTGCTACCAGTCGGGGTCATCAGAAAAGAGCCATCCTGTAAACGGACGCTGACATTACCAGTCGAGCCGTGGGTGAGGCCTCGCGCGAACAGCGATCGACCCAGTGTGCAAATTTGTTCACGCAGGGCTGCGTGGCTTTCTGGCGTGGCAGGCGGACGGCTGGCTTGCATGGGATTTAGGCTTGTTGCAACATGTTCAGGGCTTTTTCGAAAAAATCTACGGTACCGAAGTTGCCCGACTTGAGCGCGATGGCCATGGTGACCGAGTCACGCTGCGTCGTCATCCAGGGAACTCCCGGATCAATCTGGGGGCCTACCTGGAGCGTATGGACACCCAGCGCCCGAACGATTGCGCCCGATGTTTCCCCACCTGCACAGATCAGTTTGCGAACGCCCTGCGCAACCAGCGCGCTGGCAATGTCGGCCAATGCTTGCTCGACCAGCTGGCCAGCGCGCTCGGTGCCGATCTGATGCTGAACGCGGGTGACTTCTTGCGGGGTACTGGTGGCGTAGACCAGAACGGGCTCCTGGCTCAGGTGAGCGCGCGAGAAAGCCAGTGCCTGCTCCACCACAGGCCCACCCTGGTGCAGTGCCAGGGGGTCGATGCGAAAGCCTGGGCGACTTTGAAGCCAATGCGCCACTTGCGCCTGGGTCGCTTTGGAGCAGCTGCCAGCGACGACCAGTGCCGGGCCCGCTATGGAGGGCAGGCTGGCAGCTTGTGTTTTGTGGCGCAACAGACCGGCGCGTTCAAAGTTGGCCGGAAGACCTAAAGCAACACCGGAGCCGCCTGTGATCAGAATATGGTCTTCACAGGCTTGCGCGATGGTGTGCAAATCCTTATCCGAGATGGCATCCACAATGGCCAGGGAGACACCCTGGGCTTGCAGCGCCTGCAGGCGCGCTTTGAGCGGCCCTGGGCCCGCCTGAACATGCTCATGGCCGGCCAGTCCAACCGCGCCCTGGCTTTGTGCTTGCAGCACCCGGACCAGATTGGCGTCTCGCATTGGGGTTAAGGGATGGTTTTCCATACCCGACTCGTTGAGCAAGACATCACCGACAAAGAGGTGTCCGCGGTAGATGCTTCGGCCATTTTCCGGGAAAGCTGGGCAGGCGACGGCAAACGAGGCGCCAAGCATGTGCATCAGCGCTTCGGCCACAGGTCCAATATTTCCCTTGGGCGTGGAGTCGAAGGTTGAACAGTATTTGAAGAAAAACTGTTTGGCACCTGCACGCTGGAGCCAGCGGCAGGCCTGAAGCGATTGGTCTATTGCCTCTTGTGCATCAACCGTGCGTGATTTCAGTGATACCACCACAGCGTCGGCGTCGATTTGCTGGCCGGATTCAGGTACGCCGATGGTCTGAACGGTGCGCATACCGCCGCGCACCAGCATATTGGCCAGGTCGGTAGCGCCGGTGAAATCGTCTGCAATACAAGCGAGCAACATGTTGTGTGATGTGTCTTCAGTGATCCAAACCCTTGCCCAGTGCCGTCAGCGGGTAAATTGGGACGATTGGCTGCACAGCCAGGGTTTGCTTGGGCGTTGGAGGTCGGGCTAGGTCTTTACAAGCATGTGGCTGGGCATTAAATGCCCATCTCCTTGAAGACTTCTTTGGCAGTCCGAAAGCTGTCGATAGCCGCTGGAACCCCGCAGTAAATTGCCGTTTGCAGAAATATTTCCTGAATGTCTTGTTTGCTAAGACCATTGTTGATCGCACCCTTGACATGCAGTTTGAGTTCGTGAGGACGGTTCAAGGCGGTCAGCATACTGAGGTTGATGATGCTGCGGGTGCGGCGATCCAGACCAGGCCGATTCCAAATCTCGTTCCAGCAGTACTCGGTAACAAGTTCTTGCATGGGTCGGTTGAAATCATCAGCACTGGCCACAGCGTTATCGACGTACTGTGCACCCAGTACCTCGCGTCGGGTCTTCAGGCCTTTTTCAAAATTCTCTTTGTTCATCGGATAGCCTCGGATTAGGGCGTGTGTGCCCCAGCGGTTGATTTAAAGGTGTGCTCACATGCCCATCCATCTTAGCCTCAGACAAAGCAGGGTGCGCTTGGACAGTTCATACAATAGTCATATTCTTGGCGCAATTTGTTGGAACATACCGCGTGTTGGACGTCAAACTTTTTTCACTTAATGAGACCTTGCGATGACAGCGCCTAAACCGATGACCGGACATCGCATGGCAGAGCTTCTTGCCTCGATAGAAATACCCTCCGACAAGCTGCTTGACTTACAGCGCCTGTACGAGAATCCCAACGGGTTCTCATTTGCCTTGGATAAAAAGAATATTCCCTACGGGGAGACGATCGCCTCCGCACGTTTCATCGGCTGCGCCATTCGGGATTTATTGGGAGATGACTTCGGCTCCAATCTGGGTATTAACTACATTGGGTTTTGCGATCGCACCAAGGGGACCTTCAAGATGAAGGCCAATGTACGCCAGGCGATTGAGCTGTTGGGCTGGTTCATGCCGGGCGGGCGTGATGCCAACTCGAGCCACTCTTTTTTGCCCAGAGCTTAAGCGCAGTTTCTCTTTCGCCACCTGCCTGTGTGGCGCAGTGATCGCAATGCCCGGCGCGCGCCGAGCGGCCTGCTTCTTAACCCTCAGTTTTGACAGCCCGCAACCGGGTCGGTTGCCTTATCCCGTGACGGCTATGTTTTTTGTGCATTGCAGCATGGGGTTATCACCTAGCGGGCTTGGCTTGGGGATGACTTAGAGTCCAAGGAGCGTTTCGCGAACGAGCGCGTGTGGCCGTGGACGGGTGTTCAAAGCCCTTTGCCACGATTGAACTCAATGACATGAACAGGAGCAAGAACAAATGGCACAGAAGCTGAAATTGGTTGTGGGTATGGCGGCACTGGCTGGCGCACTTTGGGCCCCGACAGCGGCAACAGCGCAACAACTCACCATGATGACCGGACCGCAAGGGGGCTCCTGGATTCCTCTGGGCGGCGCTCTCAAGGGCATGTGGGAAAAAGGCATCTCAGGTCTGGATTTGCAAATGACGCCTGGTGCAGGCATTGCCAACGTACGTGGCGTGGACGAAGGCAAGGCAAAAGTTGGCTTTGCCAACTCTGCCACCACAGTCGATGGCATTGCAGGGCGCAAACCCTACCCTAAGAAGGTGACCAACGTGTGCCAGATGGCAAGCTTGTACCCACAATACTTCCAGGTGGTCGCGCTCAGCGATGCCAAGGTCAACAGCTACGCCGACATCAAAGGCAAATCGCTGGTGACTCAACCCAAGGGCAACACAGCTGAAATCCTGACTGCCGAGGTGCTCAAGATCAACGG
>JAURGS010000052.1 GCA_030833685.1 Rhodoferax sp.
TGTTGCGCCAGTTTGCTGCTGACCATGCTTACAAGATGGCCGATGCCATGATGAAAGCGAGGGGCGTATGAACCACAGCACTATCGTCGGCGGTAGCACCGCCAAGAGGGTAATCAATTGCCCTGGCTCTGTGGCCCTAGTTGCCAAGATGCCACCCAAGCCTTCCAGCAAATACGCTGACGAGGGCACGCTTTTGCATAACGTCATCGCTGAGATCGTGATGTCCGGCCTGCCGCCAGAGCATTACCTTGGCACCAAATACGAAGACCAAGTGCTGACCCAAGAACTGATTGACAACAAGCTAAAGCCCGCGCTGGCGGCGCTGGACGAGATCGACCCCAAGCAGGAGATGGAAATTGAGGCCGAGACAAGCGTTAATTTTGGCGACCTACTGCCTGGTGTGTTTGGCTCAACTGATCTTATCGGTCGCATTGGTAATCGTGCTGTTGTGTTGGATTGGAAATTTGGCGATGGTGTCGCTGTTGAAGTCGAAGAGAATATGCAATTGATGTTCTACGCGGCAGCCGCCATGCGTACCGATGCAGCCAAGTGGGCCTTTGAGGGTGTGACCGAGATTGAGATGGTCATCGTGCAGCCGCCTGCTGTTAAGCGTTGGGTGACCACACCCAAGCGCATTGCGGAGTTTGAGTTGCAGTTGGTGCAGGCCGTCAAGATGAGCGAGAAGAAGACCGCCCCGCTGCGCTCTGGCGACCACTGCCGTTGGTGCGCCGCCAAGCCGGTGTGCCCGCAGATGACCGGCGCAGTCGAGCGGGCCTTGCAGACCACCATCGACAACCTAGACCCACCGACCATTGCCACCTATCTCAAAAACGCTGATATGCTGGAGCAGTGGATCACCGATCTGCGGGCTTTGGCGCTCCAGTTGCTGGAGTCTGGGGCCAAGCTGCCTGATTACAAACTGGTCGCCAAGCGGGCGATCCGTTCATGGACTGACGAGGACAAGGCCAAAGTCGCCCTGTTCGCGTTCGGTCTTACCGAATCTGAGGTGTTGGAGACTTCCGTGATCTCTCCGGCCAAAGCTGAGAAGGCGCTCAAAAAGCGCAAGCAGGCTTTGCCGGACGGTCTGGTGGTCGCCATCAGTTCAGGTAACACTTTGGCAAGCGCGGATGACCCGCGCCCCGAAGTGATGCTTCTGGGCAAGCAATTAACCGTTGCCCTTTCTAAACTTCAATAAAGGAACAGAAATGTCCAATCTAGTAGCGTTCTCCCAAGCGGGCTTGCCCGCAGTTTCTACCCTCGCATCGTCCCTGCGGGCTATCCAATCCGATGTCGGCCCAGCCGGTACGGTCATCCTGAAAATGGACAAGACCGGCCATTGGGTGTTTGGTGCAGACCAAACCGAAATCGAAGAGGACAGCACCTGGGCGGTCAACCCCTTCAGCTTTGTCCACGGCTTTATTGCTTGGGGTGATGGTGAGGTGTTGGGCGAGAAGATGGTGCCCGTGTCCCAACCTTTGCCGGACTTGGATGGCGCACCCCCAGCCGCCAAAAAGGGTTGGGAAACTCAAGTTGGTATAAGTTTGAAATGCCTGACGGGCGAAGACAAGGGCATGGAAGCGCGCTTCACGACCACCTCGGTGGGCGGTAAGAAAGCGGTTCAGGCCATTGCGATTGCCTTGGCAGATCAGGTCGAGAAAGACCAGACCAAACCAGTGCCAGTGGTGCGCCTCAAAAAGGAGCATTACCAGCACAAGTCGTATGGCCGGATTTTCACCCCGGTGTTCGATGTCGTGGAATGGTTGACTCTTGATGGTGAGGCTGAGAAGGAAGCCCCCGCACCAAGTCGTCGTCGTCGCGTAGCGGCCTAACAATCAGGTGGTTCGGCCCGACGCATCGGGACGGCAAATATACGGTCGGATACTCAGTTAGAAAAAGTAGCGGGATTTCAGCTTGAAATAGCGACGCATCTGGCACCAAGGTGCGTGGTATATCGGGCAGTGCGATATACAAAATTGCGGAATGACTAATTTGAGTAGAAATGCTGACAGGAAAGTAATCAATCTTTCAACCACCACCTTCTTATGACACTTTGGATTGACTTTGAAACCCGTAGCGCCTGCGACCTAAAAGTCGCGGGCGTTTACAACTACGCCCAGCACGGCAGCACCGAAGTGCTGTGTATGTCTTACGCCTTCGATGACGAGGACGTGCAGACCTGGTTGCCCGGCCAGCCGTTCCCCGACATAACCGGCCAGATGATCTACGCCCACAACGCCGCCTTCGAGCGCTTGATTTTTTGGTATGTCTTGCAGCTAGACATCCTGCTGGAGCAGTTCGTCTGCACCGCAGCGCAGGCCCGCGCCAACTGCGCGCCTGGTTCGCTGGAGGACGTGGGGCGCTTCGCTGGCGCGTCCATGAAGAAAGACCACCGTGGTGCCCAGCTAATCCGCAAGATGAGCGTGCCGCCTTACGAGGAGTCGCCTGAGTTAACCGCCGAGATGGTGGCCTACTGCGAACAGGACGTGCGGGCCATGCGCGCCATCAGCAAGGCCATGCGGCCATTGTCTGCACAAGAACTACAAGACTACCACGTCAACGAGCGTATCAACGATAGAGGCGTCCTGGTCGATGTGCCCCTGTGTCAGGCTGCGGTCAAGTACGCCAGCGCTGAGTTGGCCGAGATTCAAGAGATTGTGGCCGAGGTCACGGGCGGCGAGATCACCAGCGTGCGCTCGCCCAAGATGCGCGCATGGGTGTACGAGCGCTTGGACGACGAGGCCAAGAAGTTGATGCACAAGGACGACAAGGTTAGCATCGACAAGACCATACGATTTAACTTACTTAACTGTGATGGAGTGCCACCCGATGTTCAAGAAGTCATCCAATGCGCCGACGACCTATGGGCGTCGTCGGTTGCGAAGTTCAGCCGCCTTGCACAGCTATCAGATGAAGAGGATCGAAGAGTTCGCGGAGCATTTGTGTTTGCAGGGGGTTCCGCGACAGGCCGTGCATCAAGTTATGGCGCTCAAGTCCACAACTTCACCCGAAAATGTGCTGCGGCTCCTGAAGACGTGCGCCTTGCGATGGTACGCGGACACGCAATTGTTCCAAAATTTGGAAAACGAGTCACCGATGTCCTCAAAGGAATGCTCCGTCCTGCACTGATACCTAGTAAGGGTAAATACCTAGTCGTTGCCGATTGGTCGGCCATTGAGGCTAGGGTAAACCCTTGGTTGTCTGGCAAGGGCGAGGACAAGCTGGCGATCTTTGCGTCCGGCGAGGACGTGTACAAGGTCAACGCCGCAGCGACGTTTCGTGTGAGCGTGAGCCGCGTCACCAAAGAACAGCGCCAGATTGGCAAGGTGCAGGAGTTAGCCTGCGGCTTTGCCGGTGGCGTCGGTGCCTTCGCCGCGATGGGCCGCGCCTATGGCGTGGTCTTGCATGAGTCCGATGCGCGGCGCATGGTTGATGCTTGGCGTAGGGCAAACCCTTGGTCCGTTCCCTACTGGCAAGACCTAGAATCAGCGTACACCCGCGCCATGCGAAATAAGAACAAAGAGTTCAGCGCTGGACGGGTGACCTATATGTTCGACGGCCTGCACCTGTGGTATGTGCTGCCCTCTGGACGCATCCTGTGCTACCCCTATGCCCGATTGGAATCCGAAGGTGTGACTTACGCCAAAGCTGCATGGAAACCCGCCGCTGATGCCAAGGAGTGGCCGCGCGCCCGTCTGTGGAAGGGCTTGGCCTGCGAGAACATCACGCAGGCCGTGGCTAATGACTTGCTGCGCCATTCATGTCGTCAATTGGACGCTGAAGGGGCTGAAATTATTCTTACTGTACATGACGAAATTGTTTTGGACACCGACCGGCCAGAAGAAATGGCTGTGCGGCTCAAAGAAGTCATGTGTACCCCGCCCGACTGGGCTAAGGGTTTACCCCTAGACGCTGAAGTTGAAGTTATGACTCGTTATGGAAAGGGCTAATATGTCTGTAAATTTTTTAAGCTACTTGGAAGAGATCGCCCCTGAGGGTGAGGTTATTTTGTTCGTGCGGCAAAAGCCCATCTTAAAAGATGGCGAGACCCAATATCATGCGGACGGCGCAATCAAGTGCGCGTGGCCTGCGTTCCTGCCTAAGAAATGGAAAGCCGATCAGGCGTGGTACTGCAACACCGGCTGCTTCATCATCGACCGATTCGACGAGGGCAGACCCGCAGCCAAGGCCGACGCCTGCGAGCGTGTGGCGTTCTTGGTGCTGGATGACGTGGGCACGAAGGCCAAGGTGCCGCCCATCGACCCGACGTGGATCATGGAGACATCACCCAACAACTACCAGTACGGCTACACCTTCGCCCTTGACGACCAGCCCATGAAGGGCGAGTTCAGCGCGGCCATTGTCGCCATCGCCGAAGCAGGCTACACCGACGGCGGGGCGATCAATCCCGTGCGTAACTTTAGACTGCCTGGTTCGATTAACCTAAAGCCTGGGCGTGACCGCTTTGAATCGCGTTTGATCGAGTTCCACTCCGAACGTGAGTTCTCTTTGGCCGAGATATGCGAGGCGCTAGGGGTTATCCCAAACCCCGCCGACACCGCCACCATACGCCCGATCCGGCTCACAGACGATGGCGGCGACGATGTGCTGGCGTGGACCGCAGCGCGTGGCGACTTGCTAGAGAAGGGCAATTCGAGCGGCTGGTGGGGCGTCGTGTGCCCCAACAGTGGCGAGCATAGCGACGGCAACCCGATGGGGCGCTATCACCCCGTCAACCGCGCCTACTGCTGCCTGCATGAGCATTGTTCGGAGTGGGATAGCGTGGCCTACCTTGCGTGGGTTGAAGAGCAGGGCGGGCCAAAGCGCTCCCACGGCCTGCGCGATGAGTTACTCGCCGCCGTGATGGAAGACACCCTCGCCAAGCTATCCCCGACGCCCTCATACCCAGACGAGGCCGCAGCAGTAATCGCAGAGGTGGAGCGCAAAGAGTTGGGCCGCGTGGAGATGTCCGGTTGGTTTGAGCGCTTTGCGTATATACAGGATGATGACGCCTACTTTGATATGCAAGACCGGCGCGAACTGATGCGTAAGACCTTCAACGCCATGTTTCGGCACATACACTGCCGCTCGCGCCACGGCAACAAGCCCAAGGTCGAGGCGTCCTTTTCGTTTGACGAGTACCGCCAAGAGAAGGGCGCACGCGCCCTGGTCGGTATTACCTACGCCGCAGGCGAGTCCGTCTTGGTCGCCCGTGAGGGCCTGGTCTACGGCAACCGCTGGCGCGACGCCCGCCCGCAGCCGGTGGCCGCTGACGTGTCCGCGTGGCTGCGCCATGTCGAACGCATGGTGCCAATTGAATTCGAGCGTGAGCATCTTTTAAACGCCCTAGCGCACAAGGTGCAATTCCCCAGCCACAAGATCAATCACGCCATCCTATTGGGCGGCAATCACGGCAGCGGCAAAGATACCCTCTTTGCGCCGTTCTTTTGGGCCATAGGCGGCAAGGCCAAGGCCAATTGTTCGTTGGTCAAAAATGAAGACCTTAGTTCGCAGTGGGGCTACGCCCTTGAGTGCGAGGTGATGGAGATAGCCGAGTTGCGCCAAGCAGAGGCCAAAGACCGGCGCGCGCTGGAGAATACCTTGAAGCCCATCATCGCCGCGCCCCCTGAGTTGCTGATGGTCAATCGCAAGGGCTTGCACCCCTACTATGCGCTCAATCGCGTGTTCGTGGTCGCATTCTCCAATGAGCGCGTGGCGATCAGTCTCCCCAGCGAAGACCGGCGCTGGTTTGTCCTATGGTCAGAGGCCGGTAAGTTGCCCGAATCAGACGCGGTCGCCCTTTGGAATTGGTACGAGAATCGGGGCGGCTTTGCAGCCGTGGCGGCTTACCTACACTCGCGTGACGTGAGCGCGTGGAACCCCAACGCAGCGCCCCCAATGACTGAGGCCAAGGCCATCATGGTTGAACATGGCATGAGCGGCGCGGAATCGTTCCTAGTTAACCTGATCAAAGCCCGCCAGCGTGGCTTTGCGTCCGGCGTCGTAGGCGCGCCTTTCTATGCGATTTGTGATGAGTTGCAGCTATACGCCCCCGCAGGGATCAAGATAGTCCCTCCGGCCCTGCTACACGCCCTCAAGGAAGCGGGCTGGGTTGATATGGGCCGCCTTGCATCCCGTGAGTTCCAAACTAAGAAGCACATTTTCTGCGCGCCTGAGTTAGCGAAAAGCAATAAATCAGACTTGCGCCGGACAATAGAAAAGGCCCCCGAAGGGGCCTAGTCTAGATCAAAGAGAATTGCTAGGATCGCGGCCACAAGGGCCGCAGCGATTATGAGCATAAGGCCCGTTCGGCATCCGCGCGGGTCTTTTCGTTGTCGTCGTCTAAGAGCGCGCGCAGCACGTCTTCTAAGTGGTTTATCCGCAGGCGGCTGTCGTACAGTTCCGCGTTCGTCGCGTCAATTTGAGCGCAGTAATAACGAGTAGACGCGGCCAGCGCGTCAAGGGCCAATTTTTCGTTATCGTCCATTACAGGTACTCCAAAAGTAAGACGGCCAGGGCAAGCCCGATAGCGCAAGCTAGGGCTATATCGGCCAAAGGGTAACGCTTGGGGTCTGGTTTATAGTGTTGCCGGTTCATACTAGCCCCAATTGATCGGCCAAAGCCGAATGATTGACGCGCAGCCAGCGCGCGAATTTGAGAGTTTGCGCGGCTTTGGCGTAGCTATTGGGCCACGCGCGAGAGGGCGCGCGTAGGTCGCTAAAGTAAGGCGCAATATCTTCTCGCGGGTACCAGCGCCCTCCATTGTCAGCGCGGCCAAGCGCGCGCAAATGCGCCCAAGATAGCGTTTTCATGCTTCGACCTCCATGCTATCGACGCCTTGGGGCGCTCTTAATTGGTCACTAAGCCCCTCATAAAATCCGGCTAGGTTCGCGTCCCCATAGGGCGGCGCGCCCGTCTTAAAATTGAGCCGGTTCGAATTCAAGGTGTAATACATACTTACATATTCGGCCGTAGTTAATTTGTCCCCATTGTCAGGGTACAGCCGCCCGGTCCCGCCCTTTGGCCGCACGGGTTTATGTTTGCCGGTGATTTTGCTTGCGAGCGCTTGCACGGCCGTGGCGCGCTCAGGTGACGCCAGCGTGTAGGTGGTAGATTCAATTTTCAGGGTTTGCATAACGTAGTTCCAATTTGATAGCGTTGTCGATTTTGCGTTGGTTGTACCCATCGGCCAGCTTATCGGCCATCATGGCCGCATCGATGGCTTCGGGCGTCGGTGGTGGTGTGTATGGCCGTAGGATGGCCGCAAAGAGCGGGTGCATCATAGGCCGCTCACGCGGTAGCACGCGCCATCGCTGCGCTGTACGTCGATGGTGCCCGCGCGATGGATCGCCAGCACTAAGACCCGCTCCATGCGGCCATAAAGTGAGATATGGATATATTGTCCAATTTTCATAATTTACTTTCGTTTAGTGTATAGGCCAGGAATAGCCCGCAAACGCTGCGCGCAACGTTTGCAGATAGCCCTCAACCCCGGCGGTAATGTACCGGCCGCTCGTATAGGCCCTTTTCGTCGCGGTAGACAGACACATAGTGCCCGTACCGCGTGCCATCATCATAGGTAAGGGAAACGGTCTCGCCGTAGGCTATCGGCCGCCAATTCCACATATGTGATATGCCTTCGGAATGTAGCGCTTCGCTAAGAGTTTGAAATCGATTTTGCATAGTTTGCCCTTTCATATAGTGCAGCAACCGCAGCATGGTGCATCCTCACACCGGCCGCGCGCGTTGCGGGTAAAGTGCGAAGGGCCGTGTTCACCCATAAGGGTGATTGTGGTCAATGCAAGCGTTGCACGTTTAGTGCGGCCATCATAGTAGATCAGTGCGCCGGGTTTGATCGGCGCGCCGGTGGCCGCGCACCGGCCGGGATAACGTGCGCGCATAGTGCGGATCATGCAGCCACCTGTAATTCATCAATTGCCCTTTTTGCGCCGTTCAGACCCGCTAATTGAGTGACACATGCGCCGTCTTTCACCACGTCCCAAACGTGCCCTTTAATTCGCTCATAAATCAAGTAATTGCGGTATAAAACGGGTTTTTCGTCCGTAGAATAATTTTCGAGGCCATACATCGGGTTTTGTGGTTTGTGCCATGGGTTTTTATATGTGTTCATAATTTGCCTTTAGGTTATAGCGTGCACAGTGCGCGCCCATATGCGCCCGATAGGACGCATACAGTCGCGATCACTACGCTGCGGCCAGCATAATTACCCGGCGTCGATCATGGCCGATAGCATGGTCCGCTATAACAACATCGCGCGCCGTTATCCGCGTGCCACTGCATAACGTGCACTTAGCGCACGTTGATTTTTTACCGCCCTCTGCACTGGCCGGGCACACTGTCTCACCGGGTTGTTTATCGACGCCGACCGATACCCGGAAAACCCGCATACCATACAGGTTAGCTAATGCAGCTTGTTCTAGGGTATCCGCGCTGGCCATGGCCAGTGGCGACCATGCAGCATGGTCAAAATTGTCGTTTTCCCATTGATGCGTGTATCCGCGCACACCGGCCGCATACCGGGTTATTTGAGTCCACATCCGCACCGGTGCGGCCGCGCCGTCGCCGTAAGTGCCGATCCGCACTACTTTACCGGCCAGTGCGCGCGCTATGGTGGCTGCGTCGGCGCGCACATAGCGGCCGCGCAAATAAGCGTTATAAACCGATAACACCGACTTTGCGACCTGCACATAACAAGGCACTTTGTTTGTTTGCTTTGCAATGATCGGCCGATGTTCGCACTGGCCGCATATGCTCGAATCGGCGCCGGTTTGCAGTGCCTGCACCGGATTGACGTCGCTGCGGATAATGAAGCTTTGCACGATCGCGCCGGTTTTCCCGTTCTTACTGGCGCCGGTGATCTTATTGACGATCACGACAATTGGCGCGCCGTCTATTTCAGACGGGCCTTCGTATGCGATATATCCGAGAATTTTAGCCATGGTGTTTGCCTTTTTACTGTAGTGGACTATCAAGCTTTGCGTGCTTGGAATACGCGGGCCTTTTCAAGCTTGGCGCGATCTTATTCTATACCGCGCGCTACTAGTGTCACATTGGAGACAATAGACGTCAAATTGTGGGCACCATGCATGGCGCTTTGTGGGCGGTGCTATTTTTATGCAGTCCATTGGAGAGAGTGTAATTGTTGGTCATATTGTCATTTATTTGTTGGATCTAGGAAACTTTTATACATTTCATAATGTGAAATATGCAATATGGGGTAGAGCGACTTGAAAACGTGTTTTAAATAGCCAACACCGCCAACAACCGCCAACCGCGCGCAAAATGCTGCGCGCAACACCGGCGCAAGGTGTAGGCTATGTGGGCTATTGGGTTTGTAGTGCCCACATGGCCTACATGGTGGCCGGTGGCCGGTGGCCCGCATGGCCGGTGGCCTACATGGTAGGCACTGCCCACAATGCCTACATCGCCAGGCGTAATCCCTTACCAATTCGACTAGCATATCCCTTGCCAATTCGACTAGCATATCCCTTGCCATTTTGACTAGTATATGCTTGCCATTTTGTGTAGGATTTTGACCAGGGGGGAGGGGTAGGGCCGAGCGGTTGGGCCAACGTAAACGTAGGGGCCACAAACAAAATTTTTTTAATATAAAATCCAAAGCCATGTTCAAGTCATTGCCGCTTACTGTCCGACACGTCCAAGCGACCGAATCGCGCTTGCAGGCGATATACGACGCTGCCAAGCTAGGACTCAAGGGCGACACGCTGGCCCTGGCGTCAGGGCTGCGGCCAGAGGAATACCAGCACCTGTGCCAATTTGACGCACTGGCCGAGATGGCCGCGCGCAAAGGCAAGGCCGACGGCGAACGCGAGATGGCCGACATCCTGCACAAAGCAGCCCGCGAGGGCGACGCCAAGGCGGCGCTTGAAATCTTAAAGCACCAGCACGGCTGGGTCGCCAAGCAGTCCATCTCGGTGGACATCGACCAGCGCATATCCATCACGCAGGCGCTGCAAGAAGCAGAACTGCGTGTTGTTGAAGTAGTCGATGCAGTCCACCAAATACAGCGCTGAAGACGAACAAGCCCTGATGGCGCGTCTGTGGACGCCGCGCATCAAGGACAACCCGCTTAATTTCGTAGCGCTTGTATTTCCTTGGGGCGTCAAGGGCACGCCGCTGGAGAACTTCAAAGGCCCGCGCAAGTGGCAGCGCGAAGTGCTGCAAGAGATTGCCGACCACATCCAAGAGAACAAAGGCCAGTTGGACTACAACGTACTGCAATCGGCCATCTCGTCGGGACGCGGTATTGGCAAGTCGGCCTTAGTCAGTTGGATCACCATCTGGATGCTGGCAACGCGCATAGGCTCGACGACCATTATCTCGGCCAACTCGGAATCTCAGCTCAGAAGTATCACTTGGGCCGAGATTACCAAGTGGCTGGCGATGGCGATCAACTCGCACTGGTTTGAAGTCAGCGCCACCAGGCTGATGCCCGCCAAGTGGCTCACTGAACTGGTCGAGCGGGACTTGAAGAAGGGCACCAGGTACTGGGGCGTCGAAGGGCGGCTGTGGTCAGCGGAGAACCCCGACGCATACGCGGGTGTGCATAACTACGACGGGGTGCTGGTGGTGTTTGACGAGGCGTCTGGTATTGACGACGCGATCTGGGCGGTGACTGCTGGCTTCTTTACGGAGAACACACCCAACCGCTTCTGGCTGGCGTTCTCCAACCCGCGCCGCAACACGGGGTACTTCTACGAGGCGTTTAACTCCAAGCGGGCGTTTTGGAAAACCAAAGTGGTGGATGCGCGCACGGTCGAGGGTACGGACAAACAGGTCTACGAGCGGATCATCCAAGAGTACGGGCCGGACTCCAGCCAGGCGCACGTCGAGGTCTACGGGATGTTCCCCAGCGCGGGGGACGACCAGTTCATTGGCTCGGACATCGTGGACGAGGCGATGGGGCGGGAGAAGTACAAGGATTTGTCAGCACCCATCATCATTGGGGTTGATCCGGCGCGCTACGGCGCGGATGCAACGGTCATCGCGGTGCGCCAAGGCAGGGATATTGTTAACATAACGCGCCATCGGGGCGACGACACGATGACGGTGGTGGGGTATGTGATCGACGCCATCGAGGAGTACAAACCGGCGCTGGTGGTGATCGACGAGGGCGGGCTGGGGGCTGGGATTGTGGACCGGCTCAAGGAGCAGCGGTACAAAATCAAGGGTGTGAACTTTGGAAATAAGGCTAAAAACCCGATAATGTACGGAAATATGCGCGCCCAAATGTGGGGTGAGATGAGGGAATGGCTGAAATCTGCTAGTATCCCGACCGACAGGTTCTTGAAGACGGATTTAATTTCGCCTAAGATGAAGCCTGATTCACGTGGAACAATCTTCTTGGAGAGCAAGAAAGAAATGAAAGCGCGGGGACTTGCATCGCCAGACGCAGCGGACGCAATATGCGTGACGTTTGCTTTTCCCGTGGCTCACCGCGAGTATACTGAGCCAACTCGCCGGTATAACGCTCAAGACGGCGCAATGCACACTTCATGGATGGGTAGCTAAATGGCTGATTACACCGGCATGGTAGCAGTAGGTAATGTCGCCAACGGTGGTGGCAAAAAGAACGACGACTCCGGCGTGCTGGCAACTGCCCGCAGCCGTTTGGACATGGCAATTGCGGCCCTGTCCGAGTCGCGTGAAGATGAGATTGATGATCTGAAGTTCTACGCTGGATCACCCGACAATCACTGGCAATGGCCTGCGGATGTGCTGGCAACCCGTGGCGCGGTACAGGGGCAGACCATCAATGCGCGCCCGTGCCTTACTATCAACAAACTGCCGCAGCACGTCCGGCAAGTAACTAATGATCAACGACAAAACCGCCCAACAGGCAAAGTTATTCCAGCCGACGACAAGGCCGATATTGACGTTGCCGAAGTCTTCAACGGCATGGTCAGACATATTGAATATATCTCGGACGCAGATGTCGCTTACGACACCGCCTGTGAGAATCAGGTCACGTATGGCGAAGGCTATATCCGCATCCTGACCGAATACTGCTACGAAGACAGCTTCGATCAAGACGTCAAGATCGCACGCATCCGCAACAGCTTCTCGGTCTACATGGATCCGCTGATCCAAGACCCCTGCGGCTCGGATGC
>JAURGS010000053.1 GCA_030833685.1 Rhodoferax sp.
CTTTTCAGGCATGTCGGGTTCGGCCGTGGCAGACGCTGCTGGCATCGGCAAGGTGATCATCGAAATGATGGTCAAGAGCGGTCACTACACGCGGGGTTACGCGGCGGCAATCACGGCTGCATCGGCCACGATTGGCCCGATCATTCCGCCTTCGATCCCGATGGTGATGTACGCGCTGGTCTCTGACGCATCCATCGGCTATCTTTTTCTCGGCGGCATTCTTCCGGGCCTGCTCATGGGTGCCATGCTCATGATCATGAACACCATCATTTCGCGAAAGCGTGACTTTAAGGCGGACACGGTAGTGCCTTTGCGGCACATCCCCGGGCTGACAGCGCGCGCGTTCCCGGCTCTGCTGATGCCCGTCATCCTGCTCTATGGCATCTACGGTGGCGCCACCACCCCCACCGAAGCGGCGGCTGTGGCTGCTGCCTATGCCTTGCTGATCTCAGCCGTGGTGTACCGGGCCCTGTCTTTTCAAACCTTGCGCGAGATTGTGTTGGCCAGTGCCAAATCGTCGGCCTCTGTGGGTCTGGTGATTGGTGGCGCCTTGATTCTGAACTATGTTGTGGCTTCGGAGAACATACCCGCGCAGTTGGCCGAGATGCTCAAAGGCATGCAAATCACCCCCATGATGTTCATGCTGGGGGTCAATCTCTTGTTGCTGGCGCTGGGCTGTGTGCTGGATGCCACCACCATCATTCTGGTGATCGTTCCGTTGTTTATGGCCAGCTGCAAGGCTTTGGGTATTGATCTGGTGTACTTTGGTGTGGTTGTGGTGGTGAACTGCATGATCGGCCTGATCACGCCGCCCTACGGCATCTTGCTGTTCGTCATCAACGGTGTCACCGGCATCAAGTTGGCCGAGATGATTCGTGAAATCTGGCCTTTTCTGCTGGCCTTGTTGGTGGCGTTGGCCCTTTTAGTGCTTTTCCCGCCCATCATCCTGTGGCTGCCTCAGCAGTTTGGCTACGCCGGCTAACTACCCAATCACCTATGACCACCATGAATACTGGCCTGCGCGGCGTCTGGCCTGCGCTGCTCACCCCACTGGACGAAAACCTGAACATTGACCATGTTTTGCTGCTCAAGCATTGCCAGCGTCTATTGGCATCGGGCTGCGCTGGGCTTACCCTGTTTGGAACCACAGGCGAGGGGCCATCGTTTTCACTGACCGAGCGCCAGACCACGCTGCAAGCCTTGATTGATGGTGGTATCCCCGCTGCCAAAATTTTGGTGTCGACCAGCTGTGCGGCCTTGCCGGAGACGGTTGAACTCAGCCGGCATGCGGTGTCCCTGGGCTGCGCTGGATGCTTGATCCTGCCGCCGTTTTTTTTGAAAGGTGTGCCCGATCAGGGTGTGATTGACGCCTACGAGTGGATCATTGAAAAGGTCAACGACCCCCAGCTCAAGATCATGCTCTATCACATCCCACAGGTCGCAGGCGTTGGGCTAAGCGTGGCGGTGGTGGCAGAACTTTTAAAGCGGCATCCGAATGTGATTCTGGGCCTCAAGGACAGCAGCTGCCAGCTTGATCAGTCGCTGGCTTTTGCCCGGGCCGTCATGCCGCCGATGCAAGTGTGGGTGGGCAATGAGCTTGACGTTCAAACCATGGCTGGCATGGGGACGCTGGGCTGCGTCAGCGGCGTGGCCAATGTGCTGCCGCGCCTGGTGGGTCGTTTGGTGACACAGCCCACCGCAATCCAGGCGCCCGCCGATCTGGCACGGGTGAAGACCTTTCTGGGCATTCTGGGTGGCTATGGCCTGACCGCCGCGTTCAAGGGGGTAATGGCCGATATTGATGCACACCCCGGTTGGTTGCGTGTGCGGCCCCCTTTGCTGGCCTTGAGCAATGCCGAGATCAATAGCCTTAGGGCTCAGATGCAAGCTTTTGCGCTCGATCCCAACAACGATTGAGGGCTTGCGCGGCGCCGCACCATGACGCTTGGCAGGGGTACGCGCCTCTTGGTCGATAGGCCCAACCTGTTTGCGCGTATCCGAAGGCCAGCCGGGCCCCAGTGACGCTGGCGCTTTGACCGGGCGCAGGGCTCAAACCAGGGGGACTGTAAGCGCCTTGATCACTTCGGTGGTGTCGGGGCGCACCCCGCGCCACCAGGCGAAGGCGTGGGCGGCCTGCTCGCACAACATGCCAACACCGTCTGCCAATTGGACAGCGCCAGCCGCTTGCGCAGTTTTCAGAAACGGCGTCAGTCCTTTGCCATACGTCATGTCGTAAGCCAGGACGCAGTTTTCAAACACGCTGACAGGCACGGGTGGGAGTTCGGCCTTCAGGCTGCTGGAGGTTGCGTTAAATACCACGTCAAAGGTCACGCCTTCAAGCTCAGCGTAGGCGCAGGATCGCACACGACCATAGGGCGCCCCAATGCTGGCCAGGTCGTAGGCTTTTTGAACGGTGCGGTTAGCCACGACGACCTCTTTGGGCCCTTGCTCCAGCATGGGCAGGAGCGCACCGCGGGCTGCGCCCCCCGCACCCAGCATCAAGACGCGCTTGCCTGCCAGCGCGGTCTTCAAATTGTGGGTGACATCGCGGACCAGGCCAATGCCGTCGAAATTTTCAGCCAACACCTGCGTGCCTTCAAATTTAAGCGCATTGGCCGCGCCAACGAGCTTCACGGCACTGGAGCGTTCGGTCGCGTAGTCGCAGGCATTGAGCTTGAAGGGGGCAGTCACATTCATGCCTTTGCCACCGGATCTCACAAATGCGTCGACCGCGGCGTTAAAGCCGTCCAGCGGCGCTTCCAGCCGTTTGTAGGCCATGTCCTGAGCGCACGCGCGCGCGAACATGCTGTGGATGAGCGGCGATTTACTTTGCGCGATTGGGTTACCAATGACGCAGTACTGATCGGTCATGCGGGTCTCTCGTGCTTTCTCTTGAACGGTGGCCGTGCTCGGGGGCAGCCAGTGAGCTGTAATCATGCCACAGGCATGAGCCTGGCAAGGTCAGCCCACGTTGTGGCCCTCAAGCCGAAGGTCCTTTGAGATGTTGGCCCACGATGCCTGCAATTTCGAACATGGAGACCTGTGCTTTCCCAAAAACCTTGAGCAGCTTGGCGTCAGCGTTGATGGCGCGCTTGTTCTGCGGATCCTGCAGCCCTTTGTCTTTGATGTAGTCCCAAAGCTTCTTGATCACTTGTGCACGGGCAATGGGTTCACTGCCAATCACGGCTGCCAAGGCTTCGCTGGGCACCGAGCCACCGGTTGCAGTAGCCCGAGGTTTTCGTACTGTTTTTGCGCCGACTTTGGCCTTGGTCACTGATTTCTTGCTTGCCAGCGGCGCGGCTTTTTTGGTGGTCGGCTTTTTGGCGACTGCCGTTACGCGGCCTTTGGCGCTCGAGGGCGCTTTGGCGCCGGTTTGACGTGGGCCAAACTTGCTTGGGGCAAACTCAAAGCCGACCTTGCTGGCTTCAGGATCCCATCGCAGCATGGCCTTGAATGGCCGGCGCGTCTTGTTGGAAATGAACTTCTCCAACATGTCGGTTTTTCCGGTTTGAAGCAGCTTGCTGATTTGGTCGCGCTCAATGACTTGCTGCAAGATGATTTGCCCGGTCTTGAAATCACAGCTGGGTACGGGCTGTTTTTCTTGCGCAACCGCGTTGGCGCAGACATAGTTTTTAGCGTGCTCAAAAACCGGGCCGCCGCACTTGGGGCAGGCGCCCAGGCTTTGCTGCTGGCCAAAATCAACCGGTTCGTCCTGGCCCTTGGCGTCGTCCTGTGCAAAGTCGAACTCAAGCTTGTAATTTTTGCTGTCTTCATCAAAGCGAATCAGCATCTCGGCGGTGAATGGCCAACCCGCTTTGGATCGAAAGCCATCAAGCGGGCCAATGCGCCGCTCGCGTAAAAATTGCTCGACCTCGCGCAACTCGAACGTGCGCCCGGCTGGGGATTTTCCGAACGAAAAGCCACAGCCGTCGGAGTCGCCTTTGGCCCCACAGCAGGCGTAGCGCCGGTAGTTTTCTTTGATCACGCCGCCACAGTTCGGGCAGGGTTGCTGCAAGGTCGCGTAGTCGCCAGGCACAGTGTCGCGGTCGTATTCCTTGGCCTTTTGCACCATGCGCTGGGTCATCGTGGCGATGTCGGCCATGAAGCTCTCTCGGCTGAGCTGGCCGTGTTCCATGAGGCTGAGTTTGTATTCCCACTCGCCAGTGAGCTCGGCCTTGGCCAGCTCGTCTATCTGCAGGCCGCGCAGCAGCGTCATCAGTTGAAACGCCTTTGCCGTCGGAATCAGTTCGCGCCCTTCGCGCAGCATGTATTTTTCTTGAAGCAGACCCTCAATGATGCTGGCGCGCGTGGCCGGGGTGCCCAGCCCTTTTTCTTTCATGGCCTCGCGCAACTCGTCGTCTTCAACGCTTTTGCCCGCAGACTCCATGGCGCCGAGCAAAGTCGCCTCGGAATACCGAGCGGGCGGTCGCGTCTTGAGCCCTTGCGCTTGCGCAGAGGGCGTATGAACCTTTTCGCCGGTTGCCACAGCCACCAGGTTTTGGCCCTTGTCACCGTCTTTGGCATCGGCGACTTCGGCGGCCGCCTCTTTGCCGTAAATAGCCAACCAGCCCGGCTTGACCAGGACCTTGCCCTCGGTTTTGAAAAGATGCTCGCCAGCGTTCGTGCTGATGGTGCTTATTCGCGTGGTCAGCAGGTATTCTGCGCTGGGGAAAAACACCGCCATGAAACGGCGTGCCACCAGGTCATAAATTTTCTGCTCTGCCTCACTGAGGCCTGTGGGCGCTTGAACCGTCGGGATGATGGCGAAGTGGTCGCTGACTTTGCTGTTGTCAAACACGCGCTTAAGTGGCTGAACGTAGTCTTTGTTGATGGCGGTGCGCGCGAAACTGGCCAGGTGCCCCATGGGTGAGTCAGCGATCATGGCCATGGTCTGCTTGACCACGGGTAAATAGTCTTGTGGCAAAGCGCGCGAGTCGGTTCGCGGGTAGGTCAGTGCTTTGTGGCGCTCGTATAAGCTTTGAGCCAGAGCAAGCGTCGTTTTTGCAGAGTAGCCAAACTTGCCATTGGCCTCGCGCTGCAGGCTGGTGAGGTCAAAAAGCGCAGGGCAGGCTTGCGAGCTGGGTTTGGTTTGATCTTCCACCAGGGCCGACTGCTGGCTGACCGCGCGGGCGATGGCCTCAGCTTGCGCCAGGCTCCAAAGACGGTCAGATTTTTTTTCCGGATCGTGTGCATCTTTGCGCCACGCCGGATCAAACCACTTGCCCTCATAGCTTCCCGCTTTGGCCTTAAAGCGCGCGTGCACTTCCCAATAGTCTCGAGAAACGAACTTTCGGATCAACTCTTCGCGCTCGACCACCAGAGACAGCGTGGGTGTCTGAACGCGGCCGACGGTGGTGAGGAAGAAGCCCCCATCGCGGGAGTTGAACGCGGTCATGGCTCGCGTGCCGTTGATGCCAACCAACCAGTCGGCCTCTGAGCGGCAGCGCGCAGCATCCGCCAGTGGCTGCATTTGTTTGTCGCTGCGCAGCGATTCAAAGCCGTCTCGGATAGCCTGAGGCGTCATGCTTTGCAGCCAAAGCCGCTCTACCGGCTTACCCAGCTTCTTGGGCCCGCCGGCGTATTGTTCTATCAGTCGAAAAATCAGCTCGCCCTCTCGGCCAGCGTCGCAAGCGTTGATGATGGCGTTGACGTCCTTGCGCTTAGCTAGTTTGACCACCGCGTTGAGGCGGCTCTTGGTTTTCTCGACGGGTTTGAGGTCAAAGTGTGGCGGGATCACTGGAAGGTGAGCAAAGCTCCATTTCCCGCGCTTGACGTCAAAGGCTTCTGGCGCCTGAATTTCAACCAAGTGCCCCACAGCGCTGGAGACCACATAGCGATCGTTCTCGAAGTGATCATCGTGTTTTTCAAACTTGCCCGCGCTGGGAGTAAGCGCTCGCACGATGTCTTGTGCGACTGAGGGTTTCTCGGCAATGACTAATGTTTTCATCTGACTACAATTCCGCCTTCTCGCGCGTGGGCGCGTGCACAGGCGCGCACAGGCGCGCGCTCGTTGATTCACGATAACAAATTTTTGTGCTAAAAAAAAATCTGAGCGCCAACGGACGGCGCATCCAAGTGCGACGCTCTGGTATTCACGGACGTGGCGTGTTCGCGCTGTGCGCCATTGCCAGAGGCGAAACCATCATTGAGTACGTCGGTGAGATCATCACCTGGCAAGAAGCGCAGGCGCGTCATCCGCACGACCCGAACGATCCGAACCACACTTTTTATTTCCATATTGACGAAGAGCGCGTCATTGACGCCAAGACAGGTGGAAATTCGTCGCGCTGGATCAACCATTCCTGCGATGGCAATTGTGAAGCTGACGAAGTAGACGGGCGCGTGTTCATCAAGGCCACGCGTGATATTGCCCCAGGTGAAGAGTTGCATTACGACTACGGCCTCATCATTGAAGACCGCTACACCGCCAAACTCAAGGCGCAGTACCCTTGCTGGTGTGGCAGTGGTGATTGCAGGGGCACCTTGTTGGCGCCTAAACGCCGCGGCCGATAGCGTGTGATGGCCACTGCGGCTTCAGCGGCGATTCGCTCTGGTGCAGAGGCGCTGTGGCAAGAGGTGTCGGCTGTTTTGCCGGGATTCACAGTCGAAGTT
The DNA here is from genome assembly GCA_030833685.1 of Rhodoferax sp. Lineage (GTDB taxonomy): Bacteria > Pseudomonadota > Gammaproteobacteria > Burkholderiales > Burkholderiaceae_C > Rhodoferax. Next base: position 6,613 of record JAURGS010000053.1, read on the forward strand.
CTGGCCCAGATTGATTCGACCAACTCCGAGCTGATGCGACGCTCGCGTACTGGCGATTTCAGCCCAACGCTGCTGATCGCGCAAGAGCAGACGCTGGGCAGGGGGCGTATGGGCCGTGCGTGGCACGCCCAGCCCGATGCCGCATTGACACTGTCTTTAGGAATGGCGTTGAAGCCGGCGCAATGGTCGGGTTTGTCGCTGACAGTGGGCTTGAGCCTGGCCGAAAGCCTGCACCCAGACATCGGTTTGAAGTGGCCTAACGATCTGTATTGGCGTGGCAAGAAGCTGGGTGGCATCCTGGTCGAAACGGCGACGATGACCGAGGCGACGGCATCGCGCTTTGTGGTGGTTGGTATGGGCTTGAACCTGCGCACACCAAGCCATAGCGAGCTGGCGCAGCGCGCCATCGGGCTTGACGATGTGGATGCGAGCTTGGGTCCTTCGCAGGTTTTGTGTCGTATTGCCAAACCGCTGGTCTTGGCACTGCTTGATTTTGAGAAGCGTGGCTTTGCCCCTTTGCAGGCGGCTTTTCGTCGGCGCGATGTTTTGTGTGGCCAGCCGGTGGGCTTGAGTGATGGCACTGACGGGGTTGCGCAGGGTGTGGATGCGCGCGGCGCACTGCAGGTGTTGTCTGGAGGGCTGCTGCGCACGATTGACAGCCTGGAGGTGTCGGTGCGCAGCGCATCCACGCACAGCATTCAGGAGGCGCATTCGTGATGCGGCTTTTGGCCCTGTTCTTATTGCTGGCAAACCTGGTGTACGGCGCCTGGAGCCAGGGCTGGTTGGCGCCCTACGGCTGGGCGCCCAAAGCGCAAGGGGAGCCTGAGCGCTTAAGTCAGCAGGTTAATGCCGATGACCTGGTACTGGTGGACCCAAGCAAATTGGCGCCACCAGTTGACACCACACCGGTGAGCCTGTCGTGCCTGATGACCCCCGAGCTGACTCAGGCCGAGCGCGACGCGGTGCAGACCGCAGCCAAGGCGATCCTGCCCGAAGGCAGCTGGACGATCGATGAGCAAGCCGCCGCCCTGCGATTTGATGTGTACATGGGACCTTACGCAAGCCAGAAAGAACTCGATGCCAAGTCCGAGCAACTCAAGGCGCTGGGGCTTGGCTTTCAAGCCACGGGCAATGGCGCCCAGTCAGCGGGCCTCTCCTTGGGCAGCTACACCAGCCAGGCGCAAGCTGAAGCGGCTCTCAAGGCTTTTGTGGCCAAAGGCGTGCGCTCGGCCAAGGTACTCCCCATGGCCTCCAGCGCCAAAAGCTACCGTTTTCGCCTGCCGGCGGTGGACGTGAAGATCCTGACGCGCCTGCCTGAGCTGGCCAGCGCCTTACCTGGCCAGGGCTTGATGCCTTGTCAGTGATGGCGTTTGTCATTCTTGGCGACGGCAATCCGCATGCGGCTTGCAGGGTTGTCGGTCGCTATGCCCTGCACCGCATGCGCGCACAGCGGGGCTCACTTTAAGACGCGTAGGCTTCCAAGCCGAGTTTGATCACCGTGGCCACCTCGGGCCCCACAGCCTGTTGCAGCTCTTGCTCGGCCTGTTCAACTGCCATGGCATAGGCGTCCAGCCAAGCCAGCCCGGCCGCGCTAAAGCGCACCAGGCAGGCGCGGGCGTCGTCGGGGTCCCTCGCGCGCTCGACCAGCCCCCAGGCCGCACATTGGTCCACCAGCTTGCCCATAGCCTGTTTGCTCACGCCGGCCTTGTCTGCCAAAACACCCAGGCGCATGCCCTTGGGGTCCAGATGCCGGGTGATGTGCACATGCGAGGCGGTCAGACGGCCTCGCGCGGCCAGATTGGACAGGGCCAAACCTACCCGTACGTTGCGCGCCATTAAATGCAAAACCCGCGCATCGAAGCGGCGCAAACCAAGCGCCAGCCAGTGGCCGGCGTGGGTCTCGCGCCACTGTGGAGGGGGATTGAAATTCGCCATTTCTGAAATAGTAAACCAAATTGACTAAATAAAGCTTTATTTTTTTTATATGCCAGATAAACTACTGTTCAAGCATCCAGTGTTTCAATCCATGGGTGATGGGGTCAAGTTTATAACCTGTTGAAATTAAAGGAGTTTTTTATGGACGCTACAGTCAAAGCCAGTACCGCAGCCAATGCAGAAAAGGCCAAGGCCTTGCAAATCGCACTGGCGCAAATTGAAAAACAATTCGGCAAGGGCACGATCATGCGCCTGGGTGAGGGCGAGACGATCGAGGACATTCAGGTGGTCTCCACTGGCTCGCTTGGGCTGGATATCGCACTGGGCGTTGGTGGTTTGCCACGTGGACGCGTGGTGGAGATTTACGGACCTGAGTCCTCCGGGAAAACCACCCTGACCCTGCAAGTCATTGCGGAGATGCAAAAAAACGGCGGCCAGTGCGCGTTTGTGGATGCTGAGCATGCATTGGATATTCAGTATGCGCAGAACCTGGGCGTGAATCTGCAAGACCTGTTGATCAGCCAACCCGACACTGGCGAGCAGGCGCTGGAAATCGTCGACAGCCTGGTGCGTTCGGGGGCCGTGGATTTGATCGTGGTTGACTCCGTGGCTGCGCTCACGCCCAAGGCGGAGTTGGAGGGCGAAATGGGTGACTCGCTGCCTGGTCTGCAGGCGCGCTTGATGAGCCAGGCTTTGCGCAAGCTTACCGCGCACATCAAAAAAACCAACTGCATGGTGATCTTCATTAACCAGATCCGAATGAAGATTGGGGTGATGTTTGGCAGCCCGGAGACCACCACAGGTGGCAATGCCTTGAAGTTTTATGCGTCAGTGCGCCTGGACATCCGCCGCACCGGCACGCTGAAGAAGGGCGACGAAGCAATCGGCAATGAGACCAAGGTCAAAGTTGTTAAAAACAAGGTCGCCCCGCCTTTTAAGACCGCAGAGTTTGATATCTTGTTTGGCCAGGGCATCAGCCGTGAGGGTGAAGTGATCGACATGGGGGTCAATGCGGGTGTGCTTGAGAAATCGGGCGCCTGGTATGCCTACAACGGCGAAAAAATTGGTCAAGGTCGCGACAACGCGCGCGAGTTTCTGCGCGAAAACCCTGAACTGGCACGAGAGATCGAAAACAAGGTGCGAGCATCCATGGACATTCCTTTGCTCGGCGCTGGCGAAGATGAGCCCGCACCGGCCAAGGCCAGCGCCAAGAAGGCGAGCTGAGGCAAAGGCGGCTGTGATGGCGCGCGCACCGCTGAGTCTCAAGGCGCGTGCGCTGCGCCTGCTGGGCATGCGCGAGCATTCGCGCGCCGAGCTGCAGCGCAAGCTCGCACCCCACGAGCTTGAGCCAGGTCAGCTGGCGCCAGTGCTCGATGACCTGGAGGCCAAGGGCCTGATTTCGCAGGACCGGGTTGCTGCTTCTGTGCTGCATCAGCGCGCTCCGAAGCTGGGCCTATTGCGCATCAAGCAGGAGCTGATGCGAAAAGGCCTTGATGCCCAGGTGGTGGCCCAAACGCTTGCTGGCTTGCAGGCCAGCGAAGTTTCCCGCGCGCGCGCGGTGTGGTGGAAGAAGTTTGGCGAGCAGCCGGCGTCGGGGCCTGAGCGTGCACGCCAGATGCGCTTTTTGTTGTCGCGTGGTTTTTCCACCCAGACCATTGCCCAGGTTCTGGGTAAAGGCGCGCAAGAGCCCGATCCGCACGAGTCGATTGCCAGCGACGAGGATTGATAACGCCAGGGCGATAAGTCTGGCCCCACCACTTCTTGGCGCAGCCTATCCAAACACCGCTTGCCACAGCGCAGAGATAGCCTGCTGTTCCTTTGCAAGGCGCTCGGGCGCCACCTGCGTGCTGGCTTCATCCAGGCGCGCTTTGTGTTGCGCCTTGCGCAAACTGCGGTAGGCGTTGGCAGCGGCATGCCCTGTGCCAGCTGGCAGCAAGCCGATTGTTTCGGCCCGCTCGAGTAGGGCAATATTGCCTGCGTTGGCCAAAAGCTCAGGGTGCGCACGCGCATGCAGCAAGATCAGGTACTGCATCACAAATTCGGCGTCAATCATGCCCCCTGCGCTGTGCTTAAGATCGAAGAGCCCCGCTTTGACCGGGTGCGCTGCGGCCACTTTCTCTCGCATGCTGATGATCTCCTCACGCAGGCCTTGCTCATCCCTTTGCGCGGTGATCACTGCGTGTCGAACAGCGTCAAAACGCTCTTGCATTTGTGCGCTGGCCGTGACGCAGCGGGCGCGCGTCATGGCTTGGTGCTCCCAGGTCCAGGCCGTGTTGTTGCCGCGTTGGGTCTGGTAATTCTCAAAAGCCTTGAAACTGGTCACCAGGAGACCAGAGTTACCGTTGGGTCGCAAGGCGGTGTCAATTTCGTAGAGGTCGCCCTCGCCTGTTTTCACGGTCAGCCAGGTGATCAGCTTGCGCACCAGGTTGGCGTAGATTTCAGGCGCGTCGTCGTGGTCGTCATCAAAAACGAACACGATGTCCAGGTCACTGCCATAACCCAGCTCTTTGCCGCCGAGCTTGCCGTAGGCCAGGATTCCCAACTGTGCTTGGGGACGATGGGTTTTGCGCAAACGCGACCAACACCACCGTGTGGTGATGCGCAGCACGGCGTCGGCCAGGGCGCTGAGGTCATCGGCAACTTCTTCGACGCTCAGGCGCCCCTCGACATCGCGTGCCAGAGTTCGGAAAACCTCGGCATGGTGTGCACGGCGCAGCAGATTGAGCAAGGATTCATCGTCGTCTTCACCGGTGCCCGCCAGGGCAGCACGGCGATTGTCCAGCTCGGCTTCAAACGCTTGTGCGTCAAAACGCTCCTCGAGCAAATTGGAAGCGGCCAGCTCGTCGATCACCCCCGGGTGCTGCAGCAGGTAGCGGGCCGGCCAGCGCGCCGCGCCCAGCAAGCGCAGCAGGCGCTCGTGAACTGTGGGGCGCTCGATCAACAAGGCCAGGTAGCTCTCGCGTCGCAGCAGTGGCTCCATCCAGTCCACCAGACCAACCGCAGCTGCTTCCTCGATGCGTCCCTCGGAAAGCCAGCGGCTGGTTCGCGTGAGCAGGCGCATAAGCCGCTGGCGTGCATCGTCGCGCAGCGCTAGCACGCGCGGATGCTGACGCCAAGCCTGCAGCCGCTGGGCAAAATGTTCGCTGAGCTGCGGGATGAGTTCTTCGATGTTTTGCGCAGTGGCAGTGCTGCCAGCTGAAGTCGTGTTCTCTTGCGAGGCATCCTCTTGGCCCAGCAGAATGTCAAATTCCTGCGCAACCAGTTCCCGGTGTTGGCTTAGCGCCTCAAGCCAGCGCTGGCTTGACTCAAACTGCATGGACTTTGCAATCCAGGTCAGGTCATCGCTGGACGTGGGCAGTAGATGGGTTTGTTGGTCATCCAGGTATTGAATACGGTGCTCGGCCTGGCGCAAGAAGAGGTATGCCTGCTCCAACAGCTTGGCTTTTGGGGCCTGCATCAAGCCGGCCTTGACCAAGCGATTGAGCGCACTGATCGTAGGGCGGGTTCGCAATTCTGGGAACTGCCCACCACGCACAACTTGCAGCAGCTG